>DAIPLE010000095.1:0-8142 GCA_036769425.1 Actinomycetota bacterium | reverse complement strand
CCGGCCAACTCGGCCACCGCCGGTTCGATCGCGCTCGGCACCGTTCCCACCACCAGCATCCGCATCATCATCTCCCCTGATCTCCCCTCCTCGATCCCACCCCAGCGTCGTCGTGACCGTGCCGAGGAGGCAGGGTCAAGAGTCCGTCGAGGCAGGCCGAAGGTCCCAAATGTGCGTTCAGGGGGAGCCAGCCCCGGGGCCGGTTCGAAGGCAACCGACTCAGCGCACCGCCGCTGCGAGGACCGGCTTGGTTCCACGGCCAACCGGGGCCTCAGCCGGGATGCTGGCAACCGAGGAGTCGTGACGGCGGGATCAGCCGCTCGCTGACGATCCCGGGGGCGTGTCCCGTACCGCCGCGTCTGGCCTCTTCGCGCCGCCGTCGAGTCGCACTGACGCCAAGAGGCCGACGCGCTCGAACGCCTTCCCGGCACTGGCGCCGAAGCCCCGAAGGACCAGGCGCCGGCCGAGCGGGCGAAGCCGCCGCTCGATGCCCACCAGCACGGTCAGACCGGGCCCATCGATGAACCTCAGGTCGGACCCATCGACCACCACGTCACCGGTGGTCGTCGCGCAATATCGCACCAGCGCCGCTTCCAACTCCTCAGTGCTGCCAGCATTGAGGTCGGCGCGAACTCTGAACGGCGCGAAGCCTCTCCTCTCGAGCGCCTCGCCGCGAGCCGCGATCCGGTCTCGCGCACCGCTGTCATTCGTTTGCATGGACGGTGGCACGGGCAGCCCCGAGCCTCGGATGCTGCTGATTGCGGAGCTCACGAGGACCTCCCGGGTGTGACATCCGGCTGCGCCCCAGCGAGGCGCGGATGTCGACGTTGAAGCGCGGCGATGTCGAGCGCTCGTTGCAGGTCGCTCGGGGACACGATGCCCACGAGCTCGTCTCCGGTGAACACCAGGGCGCGTCCGTCACCTCCCCGCGCCGCCGCGGTGCGCGCGAGCAACACCTCGAGGTTGTCGTCGGGAGCGACCCGAGCCACGCTGGAGAGGTCATCAGCCAGGTCTCGCGCGCTAAGTGGTGGCGAGTTCGGGTCAGCCCGGCGAGTACCGCGCAAGGTGACGAGCCCGTCAACGCGCCCCTGTGGATCCACCAGCGGGAACGCCGAATGGCCCCGGCCCAGGAACCAGTCCTCGACCAGCTCGCGGACGGGAAGTGTGTCGGGCGCGACGATCGGGTCGGGGCTCATCACGTCACGTACGACCAACCCGCCGAGCGCGCCTCGCAGCAGCTCGTGGGTGGCCTCCGCCCCCGCGGCCCCGATCAGGAACCAGCCGAGCAGCACGAACCACACCGCGGCGATATCACCGGCGAGCAGCAACAACACGCCCAGACCGACGAGGCCGTATCCGAACCAGCGTCCGGCCCGGGTGGCGACCACGGTCGCGCGCTCGTGACTACCTGATCGGCGCCACACCGCCGCGTGCAGGATCCGGCCGCCGTCGAGGGGGGCCGCGGGCGCCAGGTTGAACACCGCGAGTAGGACGTTGATGCCGCCCAGCCATGCTGCCGCCGCGACCGCCAGGGTCGGGCCTCCCACCGACGCGCCCAGGGCGGCGATCACACCGAAGCCCGCCGCGACACCGAGGCTCATCAAGGGACCTACGACCGCGATCCGGAACTCGGCTGCCGGGCTGGCCGCCTCCCCACGCAGCTGGGAGACGCCGCCGAACAGCCACAGGGTGATCCGGTCCACCTCAACACCACGGCGACGGGCCACGAGCGAATGGGCGAGCTCGTGGGCCAGCAAGCCGGCGAAGAACAGCACGGCTACGACCGCGGCCGTCAACCAATAGGCGCCGACCCCGTAGTGCGGGGCGGCCGCTGGCAGCGTGGTGTCGGCCAGGATCCAGGTCAACAGACCTGCGATGACAAACAGGCTCCAGTTGGCACCGATGGTGATCCCCGCGACCCGCCCCAGGCGCACGCTCTCCTGCACAGCCCAAGTCTTCGCCGATCCCGGATCCGGCGGCAGGGCCAAACGTCCCGGGCGCGCGCGGCGGCTCGTCCCTCGCCGTTCGCCCCAATCGGCGCGTGTCGGCGGCGCGGCCCGCAACCCGAGTCGCCCGAAACCCGGTCCGACGGTCGGTGGGCGGCCGCCGGAGCCAACCATGCACGCGCGCGACCGGACGAGCGTGGCAGGCGCCCGGCGTGACCCTGCGCGCGAACTTGGGGTCGATGACCGGCCCGGCCGGCCCTAGAGTGAGCAACCGCGTCGCGGCACGGCACGGTGTCGACCACCGGCGGCGAGGGCGAGCCGATGGCCGCGAGCGGATCCATCGGCACCGATCTGAGTGCATCCAGGAGATGGCGTGGGCGTGTCGAGCGATGACGACCCGGAGCTGGACGAAGGGCTGCGCCTTGAGGTCCTCGACCGTGATGCGTGCATCGAGCTCCTGGCGCATCACCGTTTCGTCGGTCGCCTCGGCTTCGTCGTCGACGGCCGACCGATCATCTTGCCCGTCAACTACCTCTTTGACAACGACTCGGTGGTGTTCTGCACCGCCAGCGGCACGAAGCTGAACGCGGTCGGGGATGGGGCCGACGTGGCCTTCGAGGTCGACGACAGCGTGCCGCTGCGTCACTCGGGCTGGAGTGTGTTGGTCCGAGGCCATGCCGAGGTCATCACCAATCCCGGCGAGGTGGCGCGTCTTCGTCGCGGGCCGCTGCGCCCGTGGGCCAAGGGTGCGCGGACCAACTGGGTCCGCATCAACGTGGACGAGATCTCCGGTCGCCGGATCCCCAAGATCTGATCCAGCCCATCCGGCTGTGCCGAGGCGTCGGCGACGGTGCCGACGCCTAGCTACGAGCCGGGGGGCGCGCGGAGCGTCGAAGCAACCAGGGTTCCCGCCTCCTCGATGACACGTTCCGGAGCTGCGCGGGTGTCGATGACACGCGCCGAGGGCCACGGGTCGGCCCGGGCGGCCATCGACCGCGCGACGGCGGGAGTGGCGTCGGAGGGGTCGGCCCCCGCGCGAGCGCGGCCTCGGAGACGGATCGCGGCCATGTCGGCCGGAACTCGGCACTCGAGTTCGATGAGCCTGCTGGATGAGCGCTGCGCTGCGGCCACGGCCAGATCCCGATGGCGTCGATCGGTCCAGGACGCGTCGAGGATCACCGGTTCCCCGAGCTCGACGAGCCCGACGGCGCGTCGGACCAACTCACGGTACGTCGAGTCGGTCATCGCCGGCGTGTAGATGCCCTGCCCGACCGGGGCGTCCGCGGGTTCGGCTGGGCTCATGTCGGCGAGGCTCTTGCGGACTTCGTCGCTGCGCACCACGGCCCAGTCGAGGCGATCGGCCAGACCCGCAGCGAGGGTGGACTTCCCGGTTCCGGGCAGGCCGCCAACCAGCACGATCGGGACTTGCCCGCGTTCGAGATGCGCGTGAGCGAGGCCCAGGAGACGCCTCGCCTCTTCGACGGTCTCGGTTCCGCCGACCCCCTGGTCGGCGCGTAGGCACGCGACCATGGCTCGAATGTGAGCGCGGTAGCCGAGATAGTGCTCGGCCAGCGTCGCCGGGTACGTCTCGGCTGAGAACTCGCGATACCAGCCGAGGAATCGTCGTCCGAGTTCGGGAGAACCGAGGCGTTCGAGGTCCATCGCCAAGAAGCACACGTCGGCGAGGACGTCTCCGTAGCGGAGGCGGTCGTCGAACTCGACGCAGTCGAGGATGCGGGGCCCGTCGTCGAGGCAGAAGATGTCGTCGGCGAGCAAGTCGCCATGTCCGTCACGGATCTTGCCGCGGGCGAGGCGGTTCTCGAAGAGCGGGGTCCGGCCAGCGAGATACTCGCTGGCCAGCACGCGGATGCGCTCCTCGGTTTCCCGGGGGACGATCGAATCGCGGAATCGGTCCATGGTCGCGAACATGTGGTCCCACCGGGATTGTTGGGCTTCGGCCCGGCCGTTCGCCGCGATGAGGTCTGACGTGGCGGCGCCAGCGTGAAAGGCCGCGATGCTCCGGGCGACCTGCTGGAGCTGTCCCTCGACGAGAGTGCCGGTGCGTACGAGCGTCGAGAGGCGGCGGTCCTCGGGCATGCGACGCATGACCACGAGGTGATCGCAGACCGTCTGGTCCGGCCCGAGGACGTCCGCGACCCCCAGGTAGACGTCTGGGGCGATGCGGCGATTCAACTCGACCTCACGGTGACAGATCTGCTCTCGTGCTTCGCGGGTTGACAGATCAACGAAATCGAGCCGGACCGGCTTCTTCAGCTTGTACGCCCGGTCCCCGATCATGACCAGCACCGAGATGTGCGTCTCGGCGAGCTTGGCCTCACCGGCACCGTGGGCATCGATCATGGGCGTTCAGTCTCGGTCGTGAAGGCGACGTCAACCAAGGGGCAACGTCACGCGATCCGGGGTTCCGGACGGGGCCTCGTGGGGACCCGCCCGCCGGTTGGTCGGCTCAGCGGGAAGGGGGCCCGGCGGGGATTCGTGCCGCCTCAAGCAGGATGCGCCGTTCCGCCGCGGCGATGACGCCGCGGGCGGATGCGACCGCGTCGGGATTCACTGACACCGAGGTGATGCCGAGGCGTACGAGATGTTCGGCGAACTCGGGGCGCGTCGAGGGTGCCTGACCGCACAGCGACGACGTGATGCCAGCGGTGCGCGCCGCAGTGATGATCTGCGCGATGGCGTCGAGGACGGCATCGTCGGCTTCGTCAAAGAGTTCGGAACAGATCTCGGAGTCTCGATCGACGCCGAGGACGAGTTGGGTCAGGTCGTTCGAGCCGATGGACACGCCGTCGATCCCGAGCGCGGCGTACTCGGGGATCCGGTAGACGACCGACGGCACCTCCGCCATCACCCACCGGTGCAAGCCGCGTTGATCGCCAAGCGGGCTCTGCTCGATCAGTTCGAGGCAGGCCTCGAGCTCCCAGCGAGTCCGCACGAACGGGAGCATCACATGGAGGTTCGGAGTCTCGTCGCGCACTCGAGCGAGCAGCGCGAGCTCGAGCGCGAACAGGTCGGGTTCGCGCACGTACCGGTAGCAGCCTCGATACCCGATCATCGGGTTGGCCTCGACCGGTTCGTATTCGTCACCGCCGGTCAACCCCCGGAACTCGTTCGTGCGAAAATCGATGGTGCGGTAGATGACCGGGCGGGGACTAAACGCCCGAGTCACCCGCAGCAGCGACTGGCTCATGCGTTCGAGGAACTCCTCTTGGCCGTCCCGGGCCAGCACGTGGCGAGGGTGCTCGCCCCCCAGAGCTTCGGTGAGCATCAGCTCCGCCCGCAGCAAGCCGACCCCGTCGACGGGTAGCGCGGCGACGGCCTCGGCGCGTTCAGCGATGGCGAGGTTCACATAGAGCCGCGTCGCCAGCGGCTCCACCGAGCCTGCGGTTCCAGCCAGTACCGGTCGGAGAGCCGAAGCCAGCTCTGCCGTCCGGTCGCCCAGGTAGACGGCGCCGGCCGCGCCGTCGACGGTCACGACCTCGCCGTCGCGCAACACCTCCGTCGCCCGGCGCGTCCCGACCACGCACGGCACCCCGAGCTCGCGGCTGGCGATCGCGGCGTGGCACGTGATGCCACCACCGTCGGTGACGAGCGCCGCGGCTCGCCGCATAGCTGGCACCCAGTCCGGGGTCGTCATCCGGGCGACCAGCACCTCTCCCGTTTCCAGACGATGCGCCTCGTCAACCGAACCCAGCCGACGCACCCGACCCGCGCCAACGCCGGGACTCGCACCGAGCCCACTCACCACCGGGGCTCCCGGCTCCGCCTGGGAACTCACCGGTCGCGTGGCCGCGGACCCGGGGAGGGCCGTGATCGGGCGGGCCTGCACCAGGTACAGGTCATCACCTTGGAACACCCACTCCATGTCCTGGGGGCTCCCGTAGTGCTCCTCCACGCGGGCTCCCAAGCGAGCCAGCGCGACCGCATCCTCGTCAGACAGCACTCTCCGAGATCCTTCGGCGGCGCTCAGCTCGACTCGGAGATCGGCTCCGTCTGATCCGCGTCGAACGGCGAACGCCTGCTGGCCCACCCGTACTGAGACCAACCGAGGGCCGTCCTTGGCCACCACGTAGGTGTCGGGCTCGATGGCCCCGCCGACCACGACCTCGCCGAGGCCGAACGCGGCCTCGATGATCACCCGGGAGGGATCACCGGTCGCCGGGTCAGCCGAGAACATGACACCCGAACGGTCGGCGTCGAGCATGGTCTGGACCACGACCGCGATCGCCGCCTCGTCCCGCACCCCTCGGGCGGCCCGGTACGCAAAGACCCGCTCGCTGAACAACGACGCCCAGCAGTCCACAATTCGGTCCAGAAGGTTTTCGGCCGCCACGTTCGTGAACGTGCGGTTCATGCCCGCGAAGGACGTGTCGCCAGCGTCCTCCGCGGTCGCCGACGACCGCACCGCGACCCTGGCCGGTGACCCCAACTGTTGATACGCATCCAGCACCGCGCGACCAAGCTCCTCGGGCATCGCGGCCTTCTCGACCAACTCCCGCAAGCGGCTCGCGGTCGCCCCAAAACCACCGGCGTCGGTCTCGACTCCTGCCACCCCGTCGCGCAGCTGGTCCCGGACCCCGCCGCGGTCCATGGAGGTCAAGTAGGCGTCTGCGGTCACCACGAAGCCCGGAGGGACCGGGAAGCCAGCCCGAGTCAACTCACCCAGATTCGCGCCCTTGCCGCCCGCGATCAGCGCGTCATCTCGGCCCAACCCCGCAAACCATGCGATGCTCGTGCCCATGGGGCCTGCCTCTTTCCTTGCGCTCAGGCGCTCGACGACGCCAGGCCGCGCGCACCATCGACTGTGCTCGCCGCCAGCCTCACTGCGCTAGGGACCTTCGACCCGCCCGCACACGCCGTTGGATCTCCTCGTAGCCGAGACCACGCCAGGCACCCGACACTGGTAGGCGTCCTAAGCCACTCGGGCCAAAGGACCCTGGGCACGCGGCGGCCTCATTCCTAGAGTCGAAGGCACGCCCACGCGAGACGCGCCCTACAAAGGAGGTCCCTCATGGGGTCAGTACACACCGAGCAGTCGGGTGGAGAATCGCCGGTCGCGGAGCCTGGGATCCCGGTCGAGACGGAGTATCTCGACCTCGATGACGACGGGGTGCCCGACGCGGTCCAGATCACCGAAACCGTCCAGTACGAGCGCGGCGGCGCCGACCTCGTCGAGGAAATCCGCGAACTGGACACCGGTATCGGCGCCGACGGCGTACCCACAACGGTCATGGTGACCGACACAGTCACGATCGACACAGATCACGACGGTGTCCCCGACGCCAGCGAGGTCACCACCCTCACCGTCCACCCGGCCGCTGAGTCCGACGCCCACTGATTGACCTAACTCGGCCACCAGACAAGGACAGCTTGACGAGACCGTCCGGCGCGTGTTCCGCCTGGTCTAGTTCATGTCGGGCAGTCGGACCCAAGCAGTCGCTAGCCGCGCCAACTCTCGACTAAGCGGGTAAGCGCATCTCGCGCCGAAACCAGGCCGATCACCACACCGTCTGAGTGGGTTACGGGCATGGGGCGGATCTCATTGTCGACCATGCGGTCCACGACGTCGATGATGAGATCAGTCGGCGCCGCGACCTCAACCTCTTCGGTCATGACGTCACGCACGGTTGTGTGCTTCACGCCTGCTCCCTCAGCGAGCGCCCGCATGACGTCTCGCTCTGAGACAATTCCCAGCGGGTTGGTATTGCGGATCACCGCGGCCCCGATCGATTCCTCCACAAAGGTTGCGGCGAGCTGCCGCAGTGAATCGTCGAGATGCAACGAAGACCGGGGCCTGGTGATCAACGACCGGACCGCGGCGTCGCGGATCGGGCTCATCAGGGCATCCTCTCCCAGTTGGACACTTCCCAGTTGGACACTGACCCGACGGGACGAAGGTCGCGTGCTCGCCGCTAGAGGCCTTCGGCCTGATCGTCAGTCGTGGATGCCACTCGCTCCACCCAGGGCGGGCAGATCGACGCTGGACGAACTGCGATTCCTGGCGCGGACCATTCGGGCGGGAACACTCATGTCGCCTCGAGGTTGACGGCTGTCACCTTGTACTCGGGGGTGTGGGTGTAGGGGTCTCGGTGGGTTCCCGTGACCTGGTTGATGGAGACTCGGGGGTCGCTGAAGGTGGCGAACACGATGCCGGCTGGTACGCGGTCGGTGATCTCGA
>DAIPLE010000094.1:0-8160 GCA_036769425.1 Actinomycetota bacterium | reverse complement strand
GAGCCGCGGCGCGGCGCCTCTGGAACGATCTGTGTCACACGGTCGCGTCGCTTCCCGACGAGCCGACCGACGAGGAGCTGCACGCGGTGCGCCGGCGAGCCAAACAGGCCCGGTACGCGGCCGAAGCCGTCGAGCCCGCCTTCGGCAAGCCGGCCCGGAACTTCGCGCGCGCGCTCACCGACGTCCAAGACGTCCTCGGTGAGCACCAGGACGGCGTCGTCGCTGCCGCGTGGCTCCGCACCGCCGCGACGCAGGTCCGTGACGGGCACGCCGCGTTCGTGGCCGGTGAGCTCGTCGCCCTCGAGCACGAGACGGCGCTCGCCGCGAGACGGGCGTGGCCGGCAGCGTGGCAGCGGGCGCGTCGCAAGAAGCACCACCAATGGCTGTGAGCAGGACCGAGCCCGGCGGCGAGCCGAGCCAAGCCACGGTGCGCGCCGCGGGTGGCATCGTCCTTCGACCGCTCGCGGGACGGTCCCGGATCCGACGACGGCTCCGCCCCCGTCACGAGGTCGCGCTCGTGCACCGGCCCCGCTACGACGACTGGAGCTTCCCGAAGGGCAAGCCCGACGGAGACGAACGGGACGAGGACACCGCGCTCCGGGAGGTAGAAGAAGAGACCGGTCTGTGCTGCCAGCTCGGTGCCCCGGTCGGCGAGACCCGCTACCAGGACAGCCGAGGCCGCGACAAGGTGGTCCGCTACTGGCTGATGGAACCCCCCGAGGGCGACCCGGCGGCGCCGTTCGTACCCAACCGAGAGGTCGACGCGCTCCGCTGGCTCGAACCGGACGGGGCTGCCAGACTCCTCACCTACCAGCACGACCGAGAGCTGCTCCATCGTCTTTCCCGGCGAGGTCCGCCACGACCGTGACCACAGCGACGCAGATCTACTTGGTGCGCCACGCGAAGGCCGGGAGCCGCAGCGACTGGTCCGGTCCCGATGACCTGCGTCCCCTCAGTAAGACCGGGCGTCGCCAAGCCGACGCGCTCCGTGATCTGCTCGCCGACCGTGGCGTCGCGCGGGTGATCAGCAGCCCGTACGTGCGCTGCCGCCAGACCGTCGAGCCACTCGGCCAGCGTCTCCGTCTCCCCGTCGACCTGGCCGACGAGCTCGCCGAGGGCACGCCGCTGCCCGAAGCCCGTCGCCTGATCGAGAAGTTCACCAGCGAGCCGACGGTGTTGTGCACCCACGGTGACGTGATCGGCGAGCTGCTCGAGTCCCTCGCCCGGCGAGGCCTCATCGGCCGGGACACCCGGTTGGAGAAGGGCTCCACCTGGGTCCTCGACTTCCAAGGCGACGAGGTCACCGGCGCCACCTACCTCGCGCCTCCCCAGTGGACGGTGGAGGCCAGCGCCCGACGGTGAACGTCGCGGCACGGACGCGTGACCGTTCGGGCTTGAGTGGGTGAACACTTCGGGCTGGCCCTTGTCGGTGCGAAGCCAGCGACGAGAATGGCGAACGGTGAGCACCACCTTCATCACCACCCGGTTTCAGGACTGCGACGAGCTCCTCGCCGTTCTGAGGGCCGCCGACGCCGCCCATGACGGCGAGCCGGTGAGCCTGCTCGCCCACAGCCTGCAGTGCGCGGCGATCCTCGAACACGTCGCCCCCACCGACTTCGAGCTGCAGGTCGCCGGGCTCGTCCACGACCTCGGCACCATCCTGGTGCCGGGCGCAGCCGACACCCACGCCGCCACCGGGGCCACCGCGGTCGAAGCGCTGCTCGGCTCCCGGGTGGCGGCCCTCGTGGCCCTCCACGACGCCGCCAAGCGGTACCTGGTCACCACCGACCCCCGGTACCGACACCGCCTGAGCGACCGCAGCCGCCTGACCCTTCGCCTCCAAGGCGGGCTGCTCGACCCGATCCAACGGAGCGAGCTGGAACGCGACCCGCACCTCGAGGCCGCGTTGACCCTGCGACGGGCCGACGACGCAGCCAAGGTCCCCGGCGTCCCGGTCGGAGGCTTGGCGTACTGGTACCCGCTGCTGAACGTCGTCGCCCATCGATCCTGACCGTCACGTCGCCGCTCAGGCGACGCACAACGGGGGAAGATCGGCGACCGAATCCAGAAGATGCGTGTGTGGAGCCGCGGCCAGTTGGGAGCGACCGTGCGCGCCCGTCAGCACCCCGGCCACGACCGACGCACCAGCCCGCGTGCCGGCGAGCAGGTCGTTGGCGGTGTCGCCCGCCACCGCGACGGCGCGAACGTCGTCCACCCCCAGGCCAAGGATGGCGGCCAGCACCAGATCAGGATGCGGCCGACCGCGGACGCCAGGACTCGGGCTGAGCGCCAAGTCCACCCGATCACGCCACCCGAGCGCGTCGAGCAGCGCCTCGAGCGTCCGGGCCGAGAAGCCCGTCGTGAGGCACACCAAGACCCCGCTGGCGCGCAGCGTCGCGATCGCCTCCACCGCCCCGGGGATCGGCTCCGCCCCGCCGGCCGCGAGCCCCGCGCCGTACGCGGCTTCGAACGCCTCGTTGGCGCGCTGCGCCCCGGTCTCGTCACCGAGCAGCTCGCGGAACACCTCGATCTTGGAGCGGCCCATCGTGGTTCGCAGGTACTCGAGGCGCCGCGGGAAGCCATCGATGTCGGGGCCGGCACCGGCCTGGCGCAACGCTTCGACGAACGCGGCCTCGACCGCGCCGTCATCGCGCACGGTGGTTCCCGCGAGGTCGAGGACGGCGAGACGGATCAACGGGCGTGAGGTCACCCCTGCACGTTGCCGCGTGGACCACCGTGCTGGCAACGTCGCCCCCATCGTTTGCGTCCCGTTCAGCGACTCGTCACAGGCCACGCCACGACGACGGCTACCGTCCGGGCGTGCGGATCCTCGTCACCAACGACGACGGGGTGGAAGCCCCCGGTCTCCGGGCCTTGGCCCAGTCGCTCGTGGACGAGGGCCATGACGTCGTCGTCGTCGCCCCCGACGGGGAGCGAAGCGGCGCGGGCGCCGCGATCGGATGGCTGCACCGCTCCGGGCCGATCAGCCACCGAGAGGTCGTATGGCCCGAGCTGCCCGACGTCGCCGTCCACGCGCTCGGCACCCAGCCGGCGGCGACGGTCTACGCCGGCGGCTTCGGCGCGTTCGGTCCCCCGCCCGCGCTGGTGGCGTCCGGCGTCAACCGAGGGCTCAACACCGGCCACCTCGTGCTGCACTCAGGAACGGTCGGCGCGGCCCTCACCGCCGCGGTGCTCGGGATCCCCGCGGTCGCGGTCAGCCTGGCCTGGGGCGACGACGAACATTGGGCCACCGCCGCCCGCCTCGCCGCCGCCGCGGTCCCGTGCCTGGCCGAAGGCCCGGACCGGGTCCTGAGCCTCAACGTGCCGAACGTGCCCTTCGAGGAGATGCTCGGTGTCCGCGCCGCGCGCCCCCATCCCTTCGACGAACGCTGGAGCGTTGAGACGTCACCGGCGGAGCTGGTCCTGCGCTACGAGGGCCATACCGGCGAGCCGGACCCCGACACCGACATCGGGCTCGTACGAGCCGGGTACGCCGCGGTGACGCTCCTGACGGGGATCACCGGCGCCCCGGCCCAGGCCGTCGCGGCCGCGATCACCGATGCCGCAGGGCTGGGGGCGACCACCCGAACCCGCTAAACGACGGGCCCGGCCTCGGGGCCCGGGTTCAGTTCTTCTCGTAGCGGTAGCCGACGCCCCGGACGGTGACGATCCGGTGCGGGTTGGCCGGGTCGGCTTCGAGCTTGGCTCGCAGCCGCTTGATGTGCACGTCGAGGGTCTTGGTGTCGCCGTAGTAGTTCGGACCCCAGATCCGGTCGATGAGCACATCGCGGGTGAGCACCCGACCGGCGTTGAGCAGGAGCAGCTCGAGGAGCTCGAACTCCTTGAGCGGGAGCGGGACCAGCGAGTCGTGCACGAACACCTCGTGACGGGCCGCATCGAGCTTGACGTCACCGACCTCGATGATCTCTTGATCGGAGGCGTCCTCGTCCCGGTTCGGGGCCCGCCGGAGCGCGGCCCGGACGCGCGCCACGAGCTCGCGTAACCGGAACGGCTTCGTGATGTAGTCGTCGGCACCGACCTCGAGTCCGACGACCGCGTCGATCTCGGCGTTGCGAGCGGTGACCATGATGATCGGCACCTGGGACCGAGCGCGTATCTCGCGGCACACGTCGACACCGGACATGTGCGGCAGCATCACATCGAGGAGGACGAGCGCGGGACGAGACGCCTCGAAGCGGGAGATGGCCTCGGGCCCGTCGGCCGCGGTCTCGACCACGAAGCCCTCGCGTTGCAACGCGACCGAGAGCGCATCTCGATAGGACGGCTCGTCGTCGACGACCAGGATCGTGGGTGCGTCGGGCATCAGGACGCCTCCGCCACGTCGCTCGCGTCGTCGGCAAGAGGCAACGACAACCAGAACGTCGAACCCTCACCTTCGGTCGATTCGACGGTCACGTCCCCCCCGTGAGCCTCGGCCACGTGACGGACGATGGACAGCCCCAGTCCGGTGCCGCCGGTCGCCCGGCTGCGGGCCTTGTCGACCCGGTAGAAGCGCTCGAAGATCCGTTCGAGGTCGCGGGTCGGGATACCGATCCCGTGGTCCTGGACCCGCAACACGACTCGCCCGTCGCGGACCTCGGCGTTCACGTCGACCACCTGGCCCGGCTCGGAGTACTTCACCGCATTGTCCAGCAGATTCGTGATCGCGCTCACGAGCTGGGCCGCGTCGCACCGCACCAGCAGATCGTCGGTGATGGGCTCGGTCCGCAGCGGGATTCCCCGGGCCAGGGCCAGTGGGCTCAGCCGCTCGACCGCCTCCTCGACCAGGACCCGCACCGGGGTCGGCTCCCGGGTGGGTGCGGCCTGCGCCTCGATCAGACTGAGGTCGAGCAGATCGTCCACGATCCTCCCGAGACGCTCCGATTCCCGCACCACCTGGTCAGCGAGGCGTCGCACCACGTCAGCCTCCTCCGTCGCCGCGATGGTCTCGGCGAGGAGGCCGAGGGCGCCGATCGGCGTCTTGAGCTCATGGCTCACGTTGGCGACGAAGTCCCGGCGGACGCTCTCGACCCGGCGGGCATCGGTGACGTCGTGGATCAGCGCGACCGCTCCGACGATCTGCTCGTCGACGACGAGTGGAAGGGCCCGCAACGACAGCACCTCACGGGGAGGACCGAACAGCTGGAGCTCGCGTTCGCCGACGTGTCCCTGCCGGGCCCGTTCGAGCAGCTGGGCGGCCGCGTGCTCGACGAGCGCTTCGGAGTGCCGGGCGTCCCGGAATCGGAGCGCGGCGAGGTTGCGGAACTCTTCGTTGCCGTCGGCGTCGACGACGACGACGCCGTCGGGAACGCTGTCGAGCGCGAGCGCGACCCGCCGGTGCACACCGTCGGTCTCGGCCCCCATCATCTCATCGGGCTTGGCGCCCGAGGCCGGGGATGGTCTCAACCGAACCGGCCCGTGATGTAACCCTCGGTCCGGGGATCGGACGGCTGCGTGAACATCTGCTCGGTGGCGTCGAACTCGACCAGGCGCCCCACCCGCCGTCCGGCGTCGTCGACGTCCGAGGTGAAGAACGCCGTGCGGTCCGACGCCCGAGCGGCCTGCTGCATGTTGTGCGTGACGATCACGATCGTGTACTCGGGCTTGAGCTCCTGCATGAGGTCCTCGATGCGGGCGGTGGCGATCGGGTCCAGCGACGAGCACGGCTCGTCCATGAGGATGACATCAGGCTTGACCGCGATCGCCCGGGCGATGCAGAGCCGCTGCTGCTGGCCGCCGGAGAGGCCGAGGGCGCTCTTCTTGAGCTTGTCCTTCACCTCGTCCCACAGCGCCGCCTGGCGCAGCGCCCGCTCGACGAGGTCACCGAGCTCGCCACGTTTGCGGCCGTTGATCTTCGGGCCGTACGCCACGTTGTCGTGGATCGACTTCGGGAACGGGTTCGGCTTCTGGAACACCATCCCGATGCGTCGCCGGACCTCAGCGACGTCGACTTTCGGGCTGTAGAGGTCTTCACCCTGGTAGGTGATCCGACCGAGGACCTTGGCGCCGGGGGTGATGTCGTGGAGCCGGTTGAGTGCCCGCAAGACCGTCGTCTTGCCGCAGCCCGACGGGCCGATGAACGCGGTGATCTCGTGGGCCGCGACTTGCAGGCTGACGCCCTGAACCGCGGTGACGCCGCTGTACTGGACCTCGACATCGGTGAGTTCAAAGACGACATCGCGGCCTTCGGGGGAGGGCAGGGGCCCCGAGCCGGGGGCCCGTTGCGTCTCGGCCGGCGGCCGGGTCAGCACGTTCGTGACTGTAGCGGCGGGGTCGGGCGTTTGGCGCACGGTGGACAACTCCATATCAGCCTCCAGCGGAGGTACGGCGGGTGTACAGGCCGGTCACGATCCGGGACAACGCGGTGAAGATGAACACGATCAGGATGAGCGTCAGGGCGGCGCCGTAGGCGCGCTCCTGGGCCCCCACGAACGGTGAGTTCGCGTTTCGAAAGATCTGGACGGACAATGCGGTGTTGGATCCGCTGAACAGGTTCGTGTTCGTCGACGTGACGATGGCGATGGTGAACAGCAGCGGCGCGGTCTCCCCCGCGGCGCGAGCAACGGCGAGAAGCACGCCGCTCACGATCCCCGGGGCGGCGTGGGGCATGACGACGGTGCGGACGGTGCGGACCTTGCGGCTCCCGAGCGCGTAGCTGCCTTCGCGGAGCTCGTCGGGCACGGTGCGCAGGATCTCCTCGGTGGTGCGGATGACGATCGGCAGCATCAAACAGCCGAGGGCCAGCGACCCCGCGAAGCCCGTCTGCTCCTTAAAGTGCAGCACCCAGATCGTGTAGATGAACAGGCCCATGACGATCGAGGGAACCCCGGTCATGATCTCGGAGAGGAACCGGATGACGCGGGCCAAATGGCCCTGCTTGCCGTACTCGTTGAGGTAGATGCCGCCGAGCACCCCAAGCGGCACCGCCATCGCCGTCGCGCCGCCGGTGATGAGGAGCGTCCCGATGATCGCCGGCTTCATGCCCCCACCCAAGCTGCGGTCGGTGATCGGGATGTCGGTGGTGAGAAAGTGCCACCCGAACACCGTGGCGCCCTTGCGCACCACGTAGACGAGCAGGAATACCAGCGGGACGAGAGCAACCACGACCGACGCGCCGATGAACACGTGCGCCAGGGTGTTGCGCACCTTGCGGCCCCGCTGGGACCCCCGGGAGCGAAAGATGGACGCTTGCGGCGCGGGTGCGATCGTCGCCATCACACCACCCCGAGTTTGCGCTGGTTGCGGGCGAGGACGGTTCGGGCGACGATTCCGATGATCACCGTCAAGGTCAACAAGACGACTCCAAGGCCGATCAGCGCGGACCGCTGGGTGCCGGTCGCCTCACCAAACTGGTTCGCGATGATGCTGGCCATCGTGTCGCCGGGGCCCAGGATCTGTTCGGTCAGTCGCGGTGACGACCCGATGATGAGCGCCACCGCGATGGTCTCGCCGACTGCACGGCCGAACCCGATGATCACCGCGGCGGTGACACCGCTGCGGCTGTGCGGAAACACTGCGCCGCGGATCATCTCCCAGCGGGTCGCGCCGAGCGCGAGCGCCGCTTCCTTCTGCGACGCTGGGCACGTCGCGTAGACCTCGCGGGTGATCGCGGTGACGATCGGCGTGATCATGATGGCGACGACGATCCCGGCAGTCATGAAGCTCGCACCCGACGGGTTCGGGTTGGCGAACACGTCACCGAGCAGCGGGATTCCCGAGGTGGCACTCGACACCGACGAGTAGATGTTGGCGAGGGGCGCCTCAAGCACCCCGAGCGCCCAGAGCCCGAACACCACCGACGGCACCGCCGCCAACAGGTCGATGATGTACACGATCGGCCGGCGGACTCGACGGGGCGCGACCTCGGTCACGTACAGGGCGATCCCGACGCTGATCGGGACCGCGATGATGAGGGCGATCAACGCGACGATGAGGGTCCCGTAGATGACCCCTAGGGCACCGAAATGGTGCGCCGACGGCACCCAGTTGTCACTGAAGATGGCATTGAAACCCTCGGCCCGGAACCACGGGAGCGACTGGTTCGTCGTCGAGTAGATGATGAGGCCGAGGACGACGAGCACCATGAGACCGGCCGCCAGCGCCACCCAGCGGAACAGACGGTCGGACAACACCCCGGGGGGGCGTTGCCCGCCGCTGAGG
>DAIPLE010000093.1:0-8189 GCA_036769425.1 Actinomycetota bacterium | reverse complement strand
TTCGCTCCGCGAGCCGGTCCGCCTCCTCGAGATACTGGGTCGTGAGCAGCAGCGTCGTGCCACCGTCGACCAGCTCTTCGATGAAGGCCCAGAGCTCGGTGCGGCCTTGGGGGTCGAGGCCCGACGTGGGCTCGTCGAGGAACAGCACCGGAGGTTGGTGGACGAGCGCGGCCGCGAGGTCGAGGCGGCGGCGCATCCCACCCGAGAACGTCCGAGCCAGGCGATCGGCGGCGCCAACGAGATCGAAGCGCTCGAGGAGCGTCTCGGTCCGGGCCCGGATCTCCGGACCGGGGACGTGTGTGAGGCGACCGACGAGGCGGAGGTTCTCGCGGGCGGTCAAGTTCTCGTCGATGGCGGCGTACTGGCCGGCCAGCCCGATCGACGCCCGGGTGCGCATCGGATCCTCGGTGACGTCTCGGCCGAGGACCTCGGCGAGGCCTCGGTCCGGCTTCAACAGGGTCGTGAGGATGCGGACCACGGTGGTCTTGCCGGCACCGTTCGGGCCGAGGAGGCCGAGAACCGTGCCGGTCGGCACCTCGAGGGAGATCCCTTCGAGGGCACGGATGGCGCCGAACGACTTGGCGAGATCGACGGCGCGGATGGCGGCGGGGGCGTCGGGTTCGGGCATGGGCATCATGCTCGCGTTATCCTTGAAGGAAGTCAAATATCGCAGTACCCCGAGATTATCGGTACTTCAACCCTTGGGGTAACTCGAGGAAGGCGTATGGTCTTGCACGTGACGAAGGTCACCAAAGCGGAGGTCGCTCGGGACGTCTGGCGACAGCTCGTCGGCTACTTCTTCGCGCACCGGGAGTCACAGATGCGCGCCGGCCAAGAGCTCGGCCTCACCCCCGGGCACATGAAGACGCTCTTCGAGCTCGACGGCGTCGAAGGCCGCTCGATGGGCGACCTCGCGGTGCTCCTGGTGTGCGACGCGTCGAACGTCACGTGGCTCGTCGACCGTCTCGAGGAGCGCGGCCTCGTGGAGCGCCGCCCCCATCCCCGGGACCGTCGTGTGAAATCGGTGGTGCTCACCCCCGAGGGAGTGAAGACGAAGGCGCTGCTCATCGAGCGGCTCTTGACGCCCCCCGACGACCTCGTCGGGCTGGACCGCGCCGACCTCGACAGCCTTCGCGCCGCCGTGGAGCTCCTCCCGCCCCACCCGCCGTTCTGGAGCCCAGAGAGCGAAGCCGCCGGCGGCTAACGGTCAGCGGGTGGCGGGTCGGACGAGACCGGTCTCGTACGCGTCGACGAGCGCGACCAGGAGCAGCCCGACCGCTAGCCCACTCCGGGAGACCCGCCGTGCGATCAGACAAACCGTTTCCTTGGCTTTGACATCGGCTCAGACCGGCTCGGGTTGGGCGGTGAGGTACCGCCGCACGGCGATCCCGGACCACACCAGCTCGACCACCCCGAACGGCCACGCCCCGGACCAGAAGCCGTAGACGCTGGAGAGGACACATCCGCACGCGAACGCCAGGACGAACGCGCGTCCACGTCGTTCGAGGGCATACATCGCCATCATGAAGGTGACGGCGCACACCCCGTAGATCGTGACGGCCATGCCCCAGTGAACCAGTTGGGGTCCGTCGCCGCCCAGCGCGGCTCCCCCGCCGCCGTCGAGCCGCCCGGCCTGTACCGTCTGGGAGCTCGTCGGGCTTTCCCGCCAGCACCAGTGCGGCGACACTGGGCGAATGGGACTGCGCTTCTTTCGGAGGGTGACGCTGGCTCCGGGGGTCCGGATGAACCTCAGCCGCTCGGGCCCGAGCCTGTCCTTCGGGGTGCGGGGCGCCCACGTCACGGTCGGGTCACGCGGCGTCCGCCGCACCGTCGGCGTACCCGGGACCGGCCTGTTCTACACGTCGACCAACGGACACCACACCGGCGTGCACTCGGCGCGACACTTCGCCGCCCCGCGCCCGGCGCACCGTTCCGCCGACCTGGCCGCCAAGCTCGGGGACCTCCACCGCGCCGGGTTGCTCACCGACGCCGAGTACGAACAGAAGCGCGCGGCTCTGGACCCCCCGCCCCCGCCGACGTGATCCGGGACCGACGGAGCAGGCGGAGCGCCAGCCGCCCGGCACCAGACAAAGGAAGGGAAGCGACGTGCGACTGACCACGATCCGGACCGGCGACGGGACCCGTGCCGCGCGCGTCGACGGCGACCGGCTCGTCGAGCTCCCGGCCCGAGATGTCGGCGCGGTCCTGGCCGAGGGACCGGTCGGCCTCCGCGACGCGGCCGACGCGCGAGGTCCCGAGCGGGACGCGGCGACAGCGGACTACGCGCCGGTCGTCCCCAACCCGTCGAAGATCATCTGCCTGGGGCTGAACTACAAGCCCCACATCCGCGAGATGGGCCATGACCCACCCGACGTCCCGACCTTGTTCGCCAAGTACGCCGCGGCGCTCATCGGGCCATGCGACCCGATCGTCTTGCCGCGCGTGTCCACCAGCGTGGACTGGGAAGCCGAGCTGGCGTTCGTGATCGGCTCGCCGGTGCGCCACGCCGACGAGCCAACGGCACGGGCCGCGATCGCGGGGTACACGATCTGCAACGACGTGTCGATGCGCGACTGGCAGCGTCGCACGCAGCAATGGCTGCAGGGCAAGACGTTCGAGTCGTCGACGCCGGTCGGGCCGGTCCTGGTCACCCCCGAAGAGGTCGACGACGCCCGCGACCTCCGGGTGCGCTGCGAGGTCGACGGCGAGCTGCGCCAGGACGCCCGCACCTCGGAGCTGGTGTTCGATCCGGTGGCGATCGTCCAGTACGTGAGCATGATCCTGACCTTGCGGCCCGGCGACCTCATCTCCACCGGAACGCCCGGAGGCGTCGGCGCGGGGATGAGCCCGCCGGTGTTCCTCCGACCGGGCCAGGTGGTGCGGACGGTGATCGACGGGATCGGCGAGCTCGTCAACGAGTGCGTCGCGGAGACCGACGCCCGCACCGCCCGGTAGCCCCCGGAGTGGGGGTCAGCCGACGCGGTAGCGGTGGACCGCGAGGGCAGTGAAGACCCCGACGATCACGACCCACCAGATCGCGAAGTGCTCCGTCGCGGTGACGAGGTGGGTGTGGCTCACCGCGAACAGCGTCTTGTCGCCGAGCGCGAGACCACGGGCGGTGTCGATCGCCGAGGTGATCGGGTTCCAGCGCGCCACCGGCTGCATCCACCCCGGGAGGCGAGACACCGGCGCGAACGCCGAGCTCGTGAACACCAGGGGCAGCACCGGGATGAACACCGCGGGCTGCACCGTCTCGGGGTCCTTGACCGCCAATCCGATCCAGGCCGAGAAGGCGGTGAGCGCCATCCCGAACAAGACGACGACGACGACCATCCCCACCGCCGCGAGGACACCGTTGTGGAACGAGAACCCGATCGCGAGGGAGGCTCCGACGAGTAGCAGCGACTGGATGCCGAGGCGCAGGCTGTCGCTCGTGGTGCGCCCGACGAGGAACGCCGACCGGGCGATGGGCAACGACCGGAACCGGTCGACCATGCCCGATTGGAGGTCGTACGCGATCCCGACGCCGGATCCCATCGCCGAGAAGGTGATCGCCTGGACGAGCACGGCCGGGACGACGAAGTCCTTGTAGCTGAGGCCACGCCCGACGCTGGCGATCGCGCCGAACACGAACGCGAACAGGACCAGCTGCATCAACGGCTGGATGGTCGAGAACACGATGAGGCCCGGGCTGCGCAGCACCTTGCGCAGGTTGCGTCCCGCGATCAACCCGATGTCGGCCACGACCCGCCGAGGTGGGAGCGCGGCCCGGGCGTCGACGGTCATCGGAGGGGCGTCGGCGAGGATCCTCATCGTCAGGTCCGCACCGGGCGTCGCGCCCGCGGCTCGGGGGCGTCGGGACGGGGCTCTTCGGCGAGATGACCGGTCAGGCTGAGAAAGACGTCGTCGAGCGACGGTCGCCGCAACCCGAGATCGGCGACCGGCACCCCGGCGGCGTCCAGGGCCCGGACCGCGTCGACGAGCGCGGCCGCGCCCGACTGGACGGGGACGAGGACGGTGCCCAGCTCGGCGTCGATGGTGATCTCGG
This sequence comes from Actinomycetota bacterium, assembly GCA_036769425.1. Classification (GTDB taxonomy): domain Bacteria; phylum Actinomycetota; class Acidimicrobiia; order IMCC26256; family PALSA-555; genus PALSA-555. Next base: position 4,141 of record DAIPLE010000093.1, on the reverse strand, counting down.
TCTTCGGGACGCTGAACGCCTTCGCGAGCGTCGCCGCGGCGTCACCGACGCGGGCCCGGTCACCGACCCGAAGGTCGAGGACGTCACCGCCGACCTTGGTCTTGAGCTGGTCGGCGGTGCCTTCGGCGATGATGCGACCCCCGTCGATCACGCTGATGTTCTGGGCGAGCTGATCGGCCTCTTCCATGTACTGGGTGGTGAGCACGATCGTGGTGCCCTCGTCGCGCAGGTCGGTGATGACGTCCCAGAGCCGCAGCCGGCTGCGAGGGTCGAGCCCGTTGGTCGGCTCGTCGAGGAACAGCACCTCGGGCGTCGCGATCAGGCTCGCCCCGAGATCGAGGCGGCGTCGCATCCCACCCGAGTAGCCGCGCAACACCCGATCCGCGGCGTCGGCGAGGTCGAACGCATCCAGCAACGCGTCGGCGCGCTGCTGCGCCACGACCTTGCTCAGGCGGCCGAGCCGGCCGACGAGGACGAGGTTCTCGCGTCCCGTGAGGTCCTCGTCGACCGCGGCGAACTGCCCAGTCAGGCCGATCACCGCCCGGACGTGCTGGGGCTGGCGGACGACGTCGTAGCCCGCCACCCGGGCGTGCCCGCCGTCGGGTCGCAACAAGGTCGACAGGATCCGGATCGTGGTCGTCTTGCCGGCGCCGTTCGGTCCGAGGAGCCCGACCACGGTTCCCTCCGGGACGACGAAGTCGACGCCGCCGAGCGCGACGAAAGAGCCGAACCGTTTGACCAGCCCTTCGACCACGACACCCGTCGAATCCACGACGGACGAACCTATCGGCTGTCGTGCGCGATCCCGACCCCGCCCAGCGCCGGTGCGCACCGACCGGCCGCTTGCCCGAATTCGTTTTGTACCTAACCTTTCGCTACCTATGGAAGAGCGGTTCGGTCGTCAGCTGGCCATCACGGGACGGATGGTGCGGGACCGCTTCGACGGCTGCTTGAACGCGCACGGGGCGAGCTTGACGACCTGGGCGGTGCTCCGCAGCGCCGAGCACGAGGAGGGCCTGAGCCAACGGGAGCTCGCGTCGCGGATGAGCATCGAGAGCCCGACGCACGTGTCATGGCCGGTGCTGCTCACCTTGACGCCGTTGGCGTGCATCAGCGGCGCGGCGCTCGGGCTCACCTTCGGGACGCGCTTCGAGCCCCGGACGGTGCCGATCATGTTCGGCGTCGTGGTGATCCCGCTCACCTTCCTCGGCTGCGTCTACTACTCGTGGGTGGCGTTGACACCGGTCAAGGTGGCCGGCATCTCGTGGCTGAAGATCCTGGTGCTCGTCAACCCGCTCGTGTACATGAACGAGGGCTTCCGGGCGGCGCTCACGAGCGCCAACCACATGTCACCGTTGGCGGTGTACGGCGTCTTGACCGGGTTCGCCTTGCTGTTCCTCTACTTCGGGATCAACGGGTTCAAGAAACGGGTCCTCAGCTAAACCCCCGGACGCCTCCTCAGACACCGCGGTCGGCGACCCGGCGAGGATCGCGCCGGTCGCGACGAGTGCCGCCAACCGAGGCGCTCCCCACCGCGTGTGACCTCGGAGCGGTCGAGCACCTCGTGGCGCCCTCTTCCGAGCGGCCATTCGGCTCGAAACCCGCACGCTGCGACCTCGCCCGGTCTCAGGCCCCCGCGCTGCGGGCCGACCTGAGCACCGGCGCCAGGCATCGATGAATCGTGAGGTAAAGATGAGCGTGGTGTTGGCCTGATGGGGATCCTCGAGGACGTCGGACGCAGCCTGCGTGAGGGCTTCTTCATGTTCTGGGAGACCCTCTGGCCCCTGATCCTCGGCTTCGCGCTGTCCGGCGCGGTGCAGGCGTTCGTCTCACGCGACCAGATGGAACGGGTCATGGGCGACCATCGACCGCGGACGGTGGCACGGGCCAGCGCCATCGGGATGGCCTCGTCGTCGTGCTCCTACGCGGCGACAGCGATGGCGAAGTCGTTGTTCCAGAAGGGCGCCGACTTCACAACGGCGTTGATCTTCATGTTCGCCTCGACGAATCTGGTGCTCGAGCTCGGGATCGTGCTCGTGGTCCTCCTGGGGTGGCAGTTCGCGCTGGCGGAGTTCGTCGGCGGCCCGATCATGATCGCCCTGCTCGCGCTCACCGGCTCGTTCGTGGTCGGAAGGGGGATCGCCGCCCGGGCGCGCCGCAACCTGAGCGCGGCACAAGACGCTCACGATCCCGACGCGATGGCCGACGTCAGCGAGGAGCGCCAGGCGGAGCTGGAACGCGAGCCGTGGCGCAAGAAGCTGCGCTCCCGAGCGGCCTGGTCCGACGCGGCAACCTATACCGTCGCCGACCTCACCATGCTGCGACGCGAGCTGGTCATCGGCTACCTCATCGCCGGGTTCCTCACCGTCCTCGTCCCGGTCCAGGTGTGGAACGACGTGTTCATCCACGGCCACGGATGGTGGACGTCGGTCGAGAACGTCGTGGTCGGACCGTTCGTCGCGATCATCAGCTTCGTCTGCTCGATCGGGAACGTGCCCCTCGCCGCCGCGCTGTGGCACGGCGGGATCAGCTTCGGTGGCGTCATCGCGTTCATCTTCGCCGACCTCATCACGTTCCCCCTGCTGCTCATCTACCGCCGCTACTACGGCTGGCGAGTGACGCTGCGGCTGCTGCTGTGGTTCTGGGCCGTCATGGCCGTGGCCGGCCTCGCGGTCGAGGGTCTCTTCGACGTCACCGGTCTCATCCCCAGCACCCGGCCCCGCGACATCGTTCCCACCAGCTTCCAGTGGAACTACACGACGTTCTTGAACCTCGCGTTCCTCGTCGTCGCCGGTTACCTGTACTGGCTGTACCGGAACCGGGACCGGTTGGGTGGCGGTGCCGGGTACGCGATCGACCCGGTGTGTGGCATGCAGGTCCAAACCGTCAACGCACCGGCGTCGACCCACTACGGCGGGCGGGACCACTGGTTCTGCTCCGACCGGTGCGCGGACCAGTTCCGCCGAGACCCGGACGCGCACACCCCGGCGGACGGGCCGGTATCGAGCCCGGCTCGGGACCCGAGCTGACCCGCCGAGGCGCGTGGCCCGGTTCCGCGGGTCGGCTCAGCGGGTGACCGGGACGCTGATCGCGACCGTCGCGCCCCCGCCGGGCGTGTCGTCGAGGGTCAACTCCCCGTCCATGGCCTCGACGAACCCGCGGGCCACCGCCAACCCGAGACCGACGCCCGTGCCCTGGGGATTGTCACCGAGGCGCTGGAACGGCTGGAACACCTCCTCGCGCTTCGAGCGGGGGATCCCCGGCCCGTTGTCCACGATGGTCAGCTCGACCCGTTCGGCGCTCGCGCCGGCGAAGATCCGCACCGGCCGGTCCGGTGGTGAGGCCTGCAGCGCGTTCGCCACCACGTTGGCGATCGCCCGTTCCAACAGCGCGGCATCCGCTCGAACCCGGCGCAGCGTCTCCGGGACGTCGACCACCACCCGGCCCGTGGTGTCACCCAGGCTCTGCAAGGCCGCGGCGACCACCTCTTCGAGACCGACGTCGCGCCACACCAGCTCGAAGGAGCCGGTCTGGAGGCGACTCATGTCGAGGAGGTTGCCGACCAGTTTGGTGAGCCGGTCGGTCTCCTCGTCGATCGTGTCGAGCAGCTCGTCCTTGGAGCCCGCGTCGAGGGTCACATCCGGTTGGAGCAGGCTCGTCACTGCGGCCTTGATCGACGCCAGCGGGGTGCGCAGGTCGTGAGACACCGCGGCGAGGAGCGCGGTGCGCAGCTCGTTCGCCTCGGCGAGACCCTCGGCGGCGGCGGCCTCGGAGCGCAGCCGGCGTCGCTCCACCGCCAACGCGAGCTGCCCGACGAAGGCCCGCAGCATTTGCAGGTCTTCCTCACCAATGCCGGCGCCGCACACCGCGAGCGTCGTGTCGGCATCGAGGGGGACGCTGACCTGCGCGTCGTCGGGAGTCTGCGGGACGGGGTCCCCGGCGCTGGCCTCGACCCGCCAGCTGTCACCGGAGCGGCGCAGCACCGATACCGAGCCGCACCCGAACGCGTCTCGCAGCCCGGCCATCAAGGCCGGGACCGGGTCGTGGTCGCTGAGCAGGGTTCCACTCAGCGCGGCGAGGGTCTCAGCGTCCGCTTGGGCCCGGGACGCCTGCGCTCGTCGTCTCGCCACCCGGCTGACGA
>DAIPLE010000283.1:0-2528 GCA_036769425.1 Actinomycetota bacterium | reverse complement strand
CGGAGACGGCCACGGTCTGGGCCGGCTACATGGACGGTGCCGTCCAATCGGGTGAACGGGTCGCGGTGGAGGTCGCGGCGGCCCTCGTCAACTAAGCGGCGCGATGACCGACGGGACGAAGGCAAGGCCCGTTCCCGGGTCGGGCGTCGAGGCCGAGTCGCTGTCGCGGCTCGGCCCGCAAGAACAGCGCGCCGCGCTCCGCCGGCTGGCCTCGACGACCCGCGTGGCTCGCTTCGCCGAGGGGACGTTCGTGCTGCGGTGGGACGACGTCCGGGCGTTGTTGCGTGACCGCCGCTTCGCGGGGGTGGGACTGTCGGTCTTCGACGCCTTGGGCATCAACGAGGGCCCGCTGCGCCGCTGGTACGGGAACTTGATGTTCACGAACGAGGGCGACCGTCACGCTCGTCTGCGGGCCCTGGTTCAGCAGGCCTTCGTGCCCCGATCGATCGAGGTGATGCGGCCCGCCACGCAGGCCCTCGCCCACGAGCTCCTGGCGCCGGTCAGGGAGTCCGGCGAAGGGGACCTCGTCGACTTCGCGTTTCATCTCCCGATCCGGGCGATGGCGGTGCTGCTCGGCGTGCCCGCTCGGGACGTCCCCGAGTTCACCCGCTGGTCGCACGCGCTCGCCCGAGTCTTCGGGTTCATGACCCCCGACCAGGTCAACGCGGCCACCGACGCGCTCCAAACGCTGCTCCCCTACGCCGAGTCGCTCCTCGCGCTCCGCCGGCGGGAACCGCGCGACGACCTGATCACCAGGCTCGGCCAAGCCGAGCAGGGCGGCGACCGCCTGACCGACGCCGAGGCCGCCGACCTGATGGTGAATCTCATCGTCGGGGGCCACGACACCTCAACCGGGCAGATCGCCTGCACCCTCCTCACCTTGTTCGAGCATCCCGAGCTCCTCACGCCGCTGCGCGACGACCCGGCCCGCATCCCCGCGGCGGTCGAAGAAGCGTTGCGGTACGTGCCGACGCTGGGCGCGATCCCTCGGGTCGCCCTCGCCACGTTCGAGATCGACGGCTTCCGCATCGAACCGGGAGCGCTCGTGTGGCTCGTCACCGATACCGCCAACCACGACCCGACGGGATACGCCGATCCCGGCCGTTTCGACCCGCAGCGCTTCGATCGTGACGACGCGCCTCGGCTCATGACCTTCGGCGCCGGACCGCACGTCTGCCTTGGTGCGGCGTTCGCTCGCATGGTCGCCCAGGAAGCGACAGCCGCTGTCCTTGCGCTCCCCCCGCCGCTTCGACTCGCCGAGCCCGCCGAGCAGATCCCGTGGACGAGCGTCCTGGCGACCTACCCCGAACGGCTCCCGGTGCGGTGCGCCCCGCGGGCCGCGGTCCCCGCCTGATCTCGCGATCGACGCGACGTGCAACCGGCGATCAGGAGTGAGATTCGGCGGTCGCGAACCGTTCCGCCCCCGACGAGTAGCTGGCGACGCCGAAGTGGACGCCGTCGGCGTCCCGGACCCGGATCTGGCCGGTGTTCTCGGCGCCGCAGCCCAGGGCCGGCGTCTCAGACGCCTGGCACGGGAGGAAGAAGGTGAACTGGCCGGTGTCGGTGAGCACCGACTGACCGGCGTTGTTGACCGGGACGTTGAGGTTGGAGGCGACGTTCAACTCGGCTTGCCGGGCCCAGGCGAACTGATCGGTCGGTGTGGGTGGCGAGATGACCATGACCACCGGGACCCCCCGCCCCTTCCAGAAGTTCACGATCGTCGTCAGGTCGTGCTCGTAGCCGGTCTGGGGAACGCGGCCGTTCATGCACGCCGGGAGGTTCCCGATGAACTGCACCAGCACCTTGCTAGGGGCAAAGCTCGCGGGGTCGTTCGCCACACTGGGCACCCAGTTGCAGGGCGCGGTGCCCCCGAAATACCGGTTCCCGACCGTGCCGTGCTGCGCGAGATACGGGGCGGACTGCTCGGAGAGTGAATCGCCGTACACCAACCACTGGACTGCCTGGGGAGGTGGGGGCGTAATCAACCTGCAGCCCGTCGCGAGGAGCCCGAACAGCGCCAAACCGACCAGCAGTCCAGCTCGCCTCCGCACGATCGATCGTGTCCTCGCCTCGGCCCATGCCGCTCTGGCCGGGTCCTGCTCTACCTCGAGGTTCGACACCGCAGGATCCCAACTTGAATGGGGATCCCATCCTGGCCTTGTCCGGACCGGAATCGCCGATCAGGTCGCCCAGTGTTCACGCGATCGAAATCGAGAGAACGGAGCCGCCCGCCAGGACGGGGTCCTGGAGGTCGGATCACCCACCCGGGCCGCGGCGTGTCGCGCCGAAGCGGGCCCGCACCATCGGTTCGGTTCAGGATCACAACGGCTCGTAGAGGAGCGCGTAGAGCAGCGCAGTGAGCGACAGCCCATCGACGACCTCGCCGTCCCGGGTGAGCCGCCGGACCGTGTCGATCGAGACCCACTCGACCCGCTCCGCCTCGCCCGGATCGGTCGGCTCGCCGACAGACGTCGCGCTGGCGGCGAGGAAGAGGTGGAACACCTGGTCTGAGAGCCCATTCGTCGGCT
>DAIPLE010000282.1:0-2530 GCA_036769425.1 Actinomycetota bacterium | reverse complement strand
GCGTCCGCTTGGGCCCGGGACGCCTGCGCTCGTCGTCTCGCCACCCGGCTGACGAGTTCGCCGACCACGACCGCCACCACGACGAACACGATCAAGGCGATGAGGTTGTCGTCGCGGTTCACGCTCAGGGTGTGGAACGGTTTGGTGAAGTACCAGTTGGCCAGCAGGAAGGCGCCGATGGCGCTCAGCACCGCGGGGACGAGTCCGCCGACGGCGGCGACCCCGATGACGACGAGCAGGTAGAAGAGCAGGTCGCTGGGGAGGCTCACGTCGCTACGCACCGCAGTGAGGGCCGCGGTGAGCAGCGGGAGGGCCACGACCGCGAACAGGCAGGCGATGCCTTGCCGGCGACGCGAGATGCCGGAGCGGACGACCCGCAGCGGTGAGCCGACCTCGTGGTCCGGGTCGGGGGTGTCGGTGGCGATCACGTGCACGTCGATGGTGTCGGCCGACCGCAGGATCCGCGAGATCACCGACCCGTGGAGCAGCTCCGCCCATCGCCGCCGCCGGCTGGCCCCCACCACGAGCTGGGTGGCCCGTTCGGACCGCGCGAACTGCACCAGCGCCTCCCCGACGTCGTCCCCGCCGACCTCGTGGTACGCGCCGCCGAGGTCCTCGAGGAGCTCGCGGTGGCTCACCAGCCAGTCCGATGTTCGCGACGTGAGGCCGTCCGTCGGACGGACGTGGACGCCGATCAAGTCACCTTTGGTCCGGCGAGCCATCCGCGCCGCCCGTCGGATCAGCGTCTCGGCGCCGGGCGCGCCGGTCAGCGCCACGACGACTCGCTCGCGGGTCTCCCAGGTGCTCTCGATCCCGTGCGCCTCGAGGTACTGCTGGAGGTTCTCCTCGACCCGGTCGGCGACCCACAGCAGGGCGATCTCGCGCAGCGCGGCGAGGTTCCCGGGCCGGAAGTAGTTAGCGAGCGACGCGTCGACCCGCTCGGCGGGGTAGATGTTGCCGTGGGCGAGGCGACGCCGGATGGCCTCCGGAGTCATGTCGACCATTTCGACCTGCTCGGCTTGGCGCACGACGCTGTCGGGGATGGTCTCTTGCTGCTTGACGCCGGTGATGCGCTCGACGACGTCGTTGATCGACTCGAGGTGCTGGACGTTCAGGGTGGAGACGACGTCGATGCCGGCGTCGAGGAGAACCTCGACGTCTTGCCAACGCTTCTCGTGGCGCGACCCCGGGACGTTGGTGTGCGCGAGCTCGTCGACGAGCGCCACCTCCGGCTTTCGGGCGAGGATGGCATCGACGTCCATCTCCTCGAACGTCGTCTGGCGGTACTCGATCGTCCGCAGGGGAACGACCTCGAGATCCCGGACCTGGGCTTCGGTGTTGGACCGGCCATGGGTCTCGTGCAGCCCGACGACGACGTCGGTGCCCCGGGCGTGGCGCCGCCACCCCTCGTTGAGCATGGCGTAGGTCTTGCCGACACCAGGCGCGGCACCCAGGTAGATCCGGAGCTGACCGCGCGCCATGCCCGCTTCCTACCCGATCACGACGTCAGCCGGTCGAGGGCCAGGTTGACCTCGAGGACGTTGACGGTCTTCTCGCCGAGGAACCCGAGAGTGCGCCCCGAGGTGTGGGCGTCGACGACGCCCAGGACCCGCCGGGTCGAGAGGTGACGGGCCCTGCCGACCCGGGCCGCCTGGAGGCGGGCGTTGGCGATCGAGATGTCGGGGTCGAGACCCGACGCCGACGCCGTCACCGCGTCGACCGGCACCGCGACGTCGGCGCGAAGGCCGTTGAGGTCCCGGTAGGTCTTGGCGCGCTGGGGCACGGTGGTCGGGTCACAGACGAGGGAGCCGTCGCTGTGGCGTTGGTTCACCGGGTTGCCGGCGTGGTCGAGGACCGGCTTGCCGGACTTGGTGGTCTCCGGCACCGGGAGGCAGGCCGCGACGAGCTTCGGGTTGCTCGGACCGAGGTTCGACCCGCTGCTCAACGTCGGGTCGTATCCCGCGGTCGTGGTGGCGTTGACCCCCGTCGCGGCGGACGGCCGGGACTGGAAGTACTTCGGGATCGGGTTGCCTTTGGTGTCGACGAAGGCCTGACCGATCAGCTGGGAGCCGACCGGCTTGCCGTTGCGGTCGATGAGCGCGCCGTCGGCCTGGTGCTGGAAGCCGACCTGGGCGATGCCGGTCACGAGGAGCGGGTAGCCGACGCCGAGCAGCACCGTGAGCAGCAGCATCGATAGGAGCGCGGGGACCAGTTGGCGGCGCATCTACTTCACCCCCAGGGCGGAGAGGAGGACGTCGATGAGCTTGATCCCGATGAACGGGGCGACGACACCACCCGCGCCGTAGATCAGCAGGTTGCGACGCAGGAGCTGCGCGGCTCCGGTGGGAACGAACTTGACGCCGCGCAACGCCAACGGGATCAGCATGACGATGATCACGGCGTTGAAGATCACCGCGGACAGGATCGCGGAGCGGGGGGTCTGGAGATCCATCACGTTGAGATCGTTGAGCACGCTGACGCTGGCGAACCCGGCGAACATGGCGGGGATGATCGCGAAGTACTTCGCGAC
>DAIPLE010000011.1:0-22106 GCA_036769425.1 Actinomycetota bacterium | reverse complement strand
GCGCCCGGTCGGGTTCCTCGGGTTCGAGCCCCATGGGAGCCCGGGGGAGTCGAGGCGGACGAGGTGGCGGGCATACAGCGAGAAGTCGGGGTCATCAACGTGGCCGACGGGGAGCTCGGCGGCGACAAGCGCGATGGCCTCGGCGCCACCGTTGGTGAGGACGAGACGGTCAGCGTCGACGCCCATCGCCTCCGCGAGCGCTTCCACCGCCGGGCCCGGGTCGGGGTAGTGGCGAACGGACGCCGCGTGGCGCGCGACCAGGGGGGCGACGTCGGGTGCGCACGGGTTGAGGCTGACCGACAAGTCCAGCACCGCCTCCCGCGACACGCCGAGCGCGCGGGCCAGACGCGGGCCGTCGCCGCCGTGCGGTCCGGGGGGCACGATCGATGAGACCGTCACGGACGGGCCGACCGGGCTCGGGCCGCCAGCGCCAGACCGAGCGCCGCGAGCAGGCCGGCGAGCACCAGCTCGACGCGGTCGGCCAGCCCCACAGCGCGAGTGATGTCGGTGCCCTCGGGTCGCGGGCCGCGACCGAGACGGGGACGGTCCTCGAGCCGGCCGGCGTAGCGGGTCGGTCCACCGAGCTCGACCCCGAGCGCGGCGGCGAAGGCGGCTTCGGCGACGCCGGCATTGGGGGACGGATGCGCCGACGCGTCGCGCCGCACCGCGGTGATCACCGCCCGGGCCCGGTCGGGGCGGCTGGCGCAGACCAGCACCGCGGTGACGCGGGCGGGGATGTACGCCGCGGCGTCGTCGAGACGGGCACCGACACGCCCGAACCTCTCGTAGCGGTCGGAGTGATGGCCGACCATGGCGTCCATCGTGTTCACCGCCCGGTGCGCGGCGGCGCCGGGGGCGCCGAGCGCGGCGCCCCACAGCGCGGGGGCGACGACGGCGTCGACGGTGTTCTCGGCGAGCGATTCGATCGTTGCCGCCGCGATGCCGGGCGCATCGAGGCGCGCCGGGTCGCGGCCGACGAGCGCAGGGAGGATCCCTCGGGCGTGGTCGAGGTCATCGGCGTCGAGCGCGTCGGCCACCTGGCGCGCGGTCGTGCGCAGCATGCGACCGGCCGTGGTGCACGCCACCGTGAGCGCGGTCGAGCGGGCCGCGACGCCGGCGGTGACACCGGCGGCGACCCCGACCGCGGCGTACACCGCGCCGGCGGTGGTGTCGTCGGCGTACCAGGAGCGCTCAAGGCGGGTCATGAGGTGACCGAACCCGGCCACGGGGTGCCAGGCTGCGGGTGGCTCGCCGAGGACACGGTCGGCGAGCAGGCCGGCGGCGGCGCCGAGCAGCCTCGTCCGCGCCGTGCTCGGGGTCACCATCGGGCACCGGCGACGACGAGTCCGACGGTCTCGACGACGATGATCGCGGCGCCGAGGACGTCGCCCGTGAATCCGCCGACGCGGCGTCGGGAGAGGGCGAGCACGCCGATGCCGGCGACGATCGCGGCGCCGATGGCGGCGGCGCCGGGCCAGCCGACGCCGACGACGGCCAACGCGGCGGCGGGAAGGAGCGCCAGTGCGACGAGGCGCGAGGCCGGCGCGGTGAGGAACGGCGACGCCAGCCCGTCGTCGCGGGCGTAGGCCAGCCAGGCGGGCGCGGTCGCGGCGACGGTCCGCGACGCGCACCACAGGCCGGCGACGAGGGCGATGTCGGCGGGACGAGCCGCGAAACCGGCGGTGCGCGTGAGGAGGACGATGCCGAGCGTCGCGGCTCCGAACGCGCCGACGCCGGGTGTTCGCATGATCTCGAGCCGGCGGGTCCGGTCGGCGTGGGGCAACAGCCCGTCGGCGGCGTCGGCGAGTCCGTCGGCGTGGAGCAGGCCCGTGATCGCCAGGTCGGCGGTGACGGTCAGGGCGGCCGCGAGCAGCGCCGGGAAGATCTGGCCGGTGAGCCACCACACCGACCCGACCGCGGCGCCAATCGCGGCCCCGATGAGCGGGAACCAGCGCAGCGAACGGGAGGTGGGGGTCGCGGGGCCTCCGACGACGGTGAGGAAGGCGAGCGCTTCGCGCATCAACGCTCCGGACGCGACGGGTCGAGGGGTTCGAGGCGGGTGACGCGTCCGGCCACGACGAGGAGGACCTCGTCCGCGCCGGCGGCGACGGCGGTGTTGAGGGCGCCGAGCTGATCGGCGAAGTGGCGTCCAGCGTCGGTGGGCGGGTGTACCGAGAGTCCGACCTCTTCGGTGACGACCACGGTGGGGTCGGGGCGGCCGCGGAGCGCGTCGAGCAGGGCGGTGGTGTCGACGGTGAACCCATCGGTTCCGGCGACCCAGCTGCCGAGGGAGTCGATCAAGACGATGCCGGTCGCGGCGTGCACCGCGTCCGGGAGCGCGGGACCGCACTCGACGGTGGTCCACGACGCGGGTCGGCGTTCCTGGTGGTCGCGGACCCGTTGGGCGAAGTTCTCGTCGGCGACGATGGTGGGGACGACGACTGTCACTGGTTCGTCGTGCGCGGCGGCGATGCGGGCCGCGACGTCGGACTTCCCGGAGCGGGTGCCGCCGATGACGAGGGTGATCACGCGGTGCCGGCTGACACCGCGGCGTGGACGGCCCGGGCCAGGTGCGAGCCGAGCCGTGAGCGGGGGCCGCCGTAGCGCTCGACCGGTCCGTGCGTCGGGGCGAGGACGCACACCGCGTCGGTGGGGGTACCGGTGCCGGCGATTCCCGCCTCGAGGAGGGCCTGGACCTTGGCTTCGGTGACGGTGGCGACGGCGTTGACGAGCGCGGCGTCGGACAGTCGCTCGGGAACGAACGCCACCAGGTTGATGGTCCCGGCGGCCGGGGTGGTCGCCGCCGCCGGGGTCGACGCGGCCCAGATGGGCGTGCGCAGCCCGACCGTGGCGAACACGGTGACGGCGTCGCTGTCGCCGCGGGTCCAGGTGTCGACGTCGGCGGCGGTGAGGAATCCAACACCGGGTCCGGAACAGCCGGTCTCCGCGGCGATGGCGGCGAGGTCACGCTCGGGGTCGTCGGCGGTGTAGTCGGAGCGGACTTGGGCGTTGACGACCCATCGGCGCACGCCGATTCCCCCGCCGAGCGCGGTCGACGCGATCGCGAGCCGTGGTTCGGGCAGGTGCCAGACCAACGCGGGGAGGGGTGCTCCGGTGGTGGTGTGCTGGGTCTGCGCCGGCTCATCGACCGGGAGCGGCCCCCGGCTCAGTAGTCGATCCCCTTCTTGGCGACGATCCCGCGGTCGTAGGCGTGCTTGATGTTGCGCATCTCGGTGACGGTGTCGGCAATCTCGACCAGCGGGCCGGGCGCGTCACGTCCGGTCGCGACGACATTCACGGTGGCCGGCCGGTCGCGGATCGTGGCGACGACGTCGGCGGGGTCGATCCAGTCCCAGTTCATCGGGTAAGTGATCTCGTCGAGGACGACGAGGCGATGCTCGCCGGCGCCGATGAGCTCCTTGGCGTGCTGCCACGCCGCGCCCGCGACCGCCTGGTCTTCGGTGAGGTCCTTCGAGTCCCAGGTGAAGCCTTCGCCGATGGCGAACCAGTCGACGCCGAGCTGGCGGGCGATCTTCTCCTCGCCGGTGCGCCAGGCACCGGACTTGAGGAACTGCACGACCGCGACGCGCCATTCGCGGGCTAGGGCGCGCATCACGATGCCGAACGCCGCGGTCGACTTGCCCTTCCCATCGCCGGTATTGACGATGACGAGGGACGGGGCCCGGTCGAGGTGCTCCGGTCGAGGGTCGTCGGCAGGTGGGGTCGACACGTCGGGGGTGTCGAGGTCGGCGGTCACCGGGCCAGGTCCTGGTATCGGTGGGTGCGGGCCACGCGTTCCTCCTCTCGGTCGAGGGAGGGACCGTCCGTCGACAGCCGGGCTGTCGAACGAACCGCTCTTTCCTCGAGAGCTTCGTTCGTCACCGGCCGGGCTGGCGACCTGGCTCGCCTCAATGAGGACGACAGTTGCGGGACAGCGCCGGAATCGCACCGGACTTCGCAGCTCGGCCGGTGTCGGGATCGTAACCACGGGCCCCACCGACCGCCACCGCCGCCGGCGGGAGCTTCGATGCCGAGCCGGCGCGCGGGGTCCGGTGCTCCCGCGCGAGGCGGGGCCGGTTGGCCTGAGCCGGAGGGCGCGAGCCGCCTCGCGGCCTGGTCGGCGGCCTCCGGGGTCGGGTCGAGCGTCGGTGGGCTCAGCTGGCGCGGGTCTGCGCCGAGGTCCACGACGCCCAGAGGCTGGCGTAACGGCCCTCGCGGCGGAGCAGCTCGGGGTGGCTGCCGAGCTCCTGGAGCTCACCGTTGTCGACGACGGCGATGCGGTCGGCTCGCGACGCGGTGGAGAGCCGGTGAGCGACGACGACGACGCTTCGGGCTTCGGTGAGCGCCTCGAGGGCCTGCTCGACGTCGCGTTCGGTGCCGGGGTCGAGGTTGGAGGTGGCCTCGTCGAGGATGAGGAGGGCCGGGTCGGCGAGCGCGGCGCGGGCAAGGGAGACCAGCTGTCGTTCCCCGGCCGAGAGGCGCGACCCGCGTTCGCGGACCTCGGTGTCGAGACCCGAGGGGAGGGCGCGGAACCGGTCGAGGATCCCGAGGGCGCCGAGGGCGGCTTCGACGTCGTCGTCGGACGCGCTGGCTCGACCGACCCGGACGTTGTCCCGGATCGTCCCGGCGAACAGGAAGCCCTCTTGGGGGACGACGATGATCCGTTCGCGCAGCGACGCGAGGGTGGCGTCGGTGAGGGAAACCCCACCGAAGCGGACGCTGCCCTCGGCGGGGTCATAGAAGCGGGACATGAGCTTGGCGAGGGTGGATTTGCCGGCGCCGGTGGGCCCGACGAGCGCGAGGCGTTCCCCGTCGCCGACCGACACGCTGACGTGACGGAGCACGAGGGGCCCGTCGCCGTAGCGGAACGACACGTCGTCGACCTCGAGGACGCCGGTGGGGGGAAGGTCGACCGCGCCGGCTCGTTCGGCGATTCGGGGCGGGGTGTCGAGCAGCCCGACGAGCTTCTTCATGGCCGCGCCGGCTTGCTGCAGGGTGTTGTAGAGCTGGCTGAGCTGTTGGACCGGTTCGAAGAGGCTGTTGAGATAGAGGACGAACGCGGCGACGGTGCCGACGGTGACGATGCGCTGGTCGGCGAAGAGGCCACCGACGCCGACGATGAGCGCGGTGCCGGCGACGCCGCAGAACTCGATGAACGGGAAGTAACGGGTGCTGATCCTGACCGTCTCGAGGTTGGCGTCGTACTGCGCTTCGTTGGTCTCCCGGAAGCGGCGGGCGAAGGCCCGCTCGCGGCCGAAGGCCTGAACGACGCGCACGCCGGCCAGGCCCTCTTGGAGCGTGGCGAGGTTGTGTCCGATGCGGTCGCGGACCTCGAGGAAGGCGCGGCTCGACTCGCGCCGGAACCAGCGGCTGGCCCACACGACCGGAGGGACGACGATCAGGGTGCACAGGGCCAGCTGCCAGGACAACACCAAGATGACGACGACCGCGCCGACAAAGAGAAAGATGTTCTGGGCGAACTGGGCGAGGCCGATCTGGACCAAGTCCTGCATGGCGTCGACGTCGGAGGTCAGGCGGGCCACGAGGCGGCCGGTCTGCTCCCGCTCGAAGAAACCGAGATCGAGGGACATGAGGTGTCGGAACACCGTGTTGCGCAGGTCGCGGAGGAACGGCTCCCCCACCTTCGAGACCGCCCAGATGGCGGAGCGGGCGAAGAGCAGACCCCCGAGGGCGACGACGAGGTAGAGACCGGCGGAGAGGTCGAGGGCGCCCTCGTCCTTGCCACGCAGCCCGGCGTCGATGCCGTGCTTCACCAGCGCCGGCCCCGCGAGGAGGCAGCCGGTCCAGAGCGCGATGAGCGCCACCGCGCCGGCAATTTTGGCGTGGTACGGGTCGAGCAGCGTCCAGAGGCGGCGCAGCAGCGTTTGGGCGTCCCCGCGGGTGAGCAGCTCGTCGTCGGTGGCGAAGGCCTGGCGGCGCGCGTCGGTGCCCATCAGTCGGTCGCTCCCGCAACCGGCAGCACCGCGCCGGACTGGGCGAGGACGTGGCGGTACCGCTCGGTGGAGTTGAGGAGCTCCTCGTGGGTGCCCTCGGCGACGACGCGGCCGCGGTCGAGGAGGACCACCCGGTCGGCGAGCGCGATCGTCGCGGCGCGGTGGGCGATGATCAGCGTCGTCCGGTCGTGCATGACCTCCCGCAATGCGGAGCGGATCTCGTGCTCCTTGGTCGGGTCGACCGACGACGTGGCGTCGTCGAGGATCAGCACCCGGGGATCGGCGAGGACGGCGCGGGCGATCGCGACTCGTTGCCGCTGCCCGCCGGACAGCGAGTAGCCGTGCTCACCGATCAGGGTGTCGTAGCCGTTCGGGAGTCGATCGATGAACTCGTCAGCCCCGGCGAGGCGGGCCGCGTTCCGAACGAGCTCCATCGAAGCGTCCGGTTCGGCGAAGGCGATGTTCTCGGCGACGGTGTCGGTGAACAAGAACGTGTCCTCGAACACGATCCCGATGGCGCGTCGCAGCTCGCGGAGGCGCAGCTGGCGGATGTCGATACCGTCGAGCAGGACGCGGCCGGCGTCGACGTCGTAGAAGCGGGGGAGCAGCCGGGCGATGGTGGTCTTCCCGCTCGCGGTCGCTCCGACCACCGCGACCGCCTCACCGGGGTGCACGACGAGCTCGAAGCCGTCGAGCACCGGTGGGCCCTGGCCGTAGGCGAACGACACGCCTTCGAACCGCAGGTCGCCACCACCGCTGGCGGGCAGCGCGCTCGGGTTGGTGGGGTCGGCGACGGCGGCGTCGGTGGCGAGCAGCTCGTCGATGCGTCCCGCGGCGGCCGAGGAGCGCGCCGCCTGGGCGACGAGCATCCCCACCAGGCGGAGCGGCCAGAGCAGATAGAGGATGTAGGAGTTGAACGCGACGAGGTCGCCGATCTGCAGCTGGCCCCCGAGCACCAGGTGGCCGCCGTACCCGAGGATGATCACCAGGGCGAGGGCGGGGAGGAAGTCGACGAGGGGCAAGAAGTTGGCGCGCAAGCGCGCGCCGGCGAGGGCCCGGTCGAGCACCTGGTCGGCCTCGACCGCGAGCTGGGCCTCCTGGCGGGCTTCGGTCCCGAAGCCCTTCACGACCCGGACCCCGGCGACGCTCTCCTCGACGACGCCGGAGAAGTCACCGAGCTCGTTCTGGAGCTGGAGTGACACCGGGTGCAGCCGGTGCGAGAAGCGCGCCGCGGCGATGCTGAGCAGCGGCAGGGCACCGAGCGCGAACACCGCGAGCAGCACGTTGTGGAGGACCATCACGATGATCACGCCCGAGAGCAGGAACGTGGTGGCCACCGTCAGGGGGATGAGGACGACGACGAGGTTGACCTGCTGGATGTCGCTGTTCGCCCGGGCCATGAGCTGGCCGGTCTGGGCCCGGTCGTGGAACGCGAAGTGCAGCTGCTGGAGGTGGGCGAAGAGCCGCTCGCGCAGGTCGGTCTCGACCCGGTACGCGATCCGGAACGCGGTGTAGCGCCGCAACGCGGTGCCGATCGCCTGGATGACGCCGACGAAGAGGATCAGCAGCGCATAGACGACGATGATGTGGCCGTTGCCGGGCAGGATCCCCTGGTCGATGGCGACGGCGGCGAAGAGCGGTCCCGCCAGCCGGGCGCCGGTCCAGAGGCCACCGGCGAGGATCCCGAGGATGAGCCAGCGGCGCTGCGAGCGGAGCGCCGAGCGCATGAGCCGCCAGCCGTCCCGACGCGACTGGTGGTCCTGCTCCAACGCCTTCAGCTCCTGCGACCGCGAAAGTGCCCGGCGTGCGATGTCGCTCAGGCCAGCAACCCAGGTTACCAGGGGCGCTCGTCGCGGCTCGCGGTCATTCGCGAGACGGGGCCCGGCGCGCGCGTGGCGGTCAGTCGGGGACGGCGCGCCCGCCGTAGAGCTCGGTGATCATCTCCACGAGCGCGTCGCGGTCGCGTTCGGCATCACCGATGAACGCGCCGGCGCGCACGCCCCGAGCTTGCAGATCGGCGACGAGCGCGCCGACGGTGGAGGGGTCGTGGCCCACGATGATCGCGATGGGCTGATCGGTCACGGTTCGGATGTGATGCGGACGTAGTCACCTTGGTAGAAGAGGAGCGGGCCGGCATCGTGGGTGATGCCGAGGTCGAGGACTTGGCCGACGACGATGATGTGATCGCCGCCGTCGTACTCGGCCCAGAACTCGCAGTCGATGTAGGCGAGGACGTCGTGCAGGACCGGTGAGCCGCCGACACCTCGGTGCCAGTCGACTTGGGCGAAGCGGTCGACACCGCGGGTCGCGAAGAGGCGGGAGAGCTCCTCTTGGTGTTCGCCGAGGATGTTGACCGCGAAGCGGCGGGCTCGTTCGATGCGGGGCCACGTGGTGGAGGTCCGTCCTACGCAGAAGAGCACCAGCGGCGGGTCGAGCGAGACTGAGGTGAACGAGTTGGCCGCCACGCCGACCGGCTCGTCGCCGTCCATGGCGGTGATGATGGTGACGCCGGTGGCGAAATGTCCGAGAACCTGGCGGAAGTCGTCGCCGCCGGGCCGGAAGACGTCGTCGGCGGGGGCCCCGCCCTCGGTCATGGGGTCAGCGGGGGCTGACCGGGAATCGCAGCCCCTCGGTGGCGGCGAAGACCTCGGGGCCGCCGGTCCGGGCGGAGAGGTCCTGCGCTTGGGTGAGGACGTGATCGAGGTCCTCGTCGGAGTGCGTCGGGCAATGGTGGAAGAGCATGAGGGACCGGGCCCCGGCCTCGCGTCCCACCCGGACGGCGTAGTCGACGGTGCAGTGACCGAAGTGGCGTTTGGCCTGGTATTCGGTGACGGTGTGCTGGGAGTCGTGGATGACGACGTCGGCACCGTCGCAGAGCTCGAGAACGGCGTCGGGGACGTAGTCGTCGGCGTCGCTGGGACAACAGCCGGGACCGTGGTCCGACAGGTACGCGACGGAGATCCCTTCGAGCTCGACGCGGTACCCGAGGGTGGGATCGGTGTGGCGAACCCAGCGGGAGCGGACTTTGGCCCCGTTGACCGGGAAGTCGTCGGCGTTGGTGTCGACGAAGGTGAGCTTGCCGCCCATCTCGGCCGGGGTGATCGGGAAGTACGGGGGATGCATCACGGCGCTGAAGGTGGCGCCGAGGCCATCGCGCTGCTCGGGGCCGTGGATGTCGATGCAGGCATCGGGGCGAAACGCCGGTGTGAAGAACGGCAGCCCGATGATGTGGTCCCAATGGAGGTGGGTGAGCAGGACGGTGGCGAGGTACGGGCTGGTGAGATTGTTGGCTTCGAGCTCGGCGGTGAAGCGGGCCGTGACCGCGTCGCCGTACTCGCGCAGGCCGGTCCCGAGGTCGAAGATGATCGGCTGGTGGCCCTCGGCCTCGAGGGAGACACACGAGGTGTTGCCGCCGTAGCGCGCGTAGCGAGGACCGGCGCACGGGGTCGAACCCCGGACGCCCCAAAAAGCCAGCGTGGCTCCCCCCGGCATCGCCAGGACCCTACCCCGCCGGGTGTCCTGACCGTCAGCGAGGCACCACCCACCGCGACGTCCTGACCGCGGCGGGACAAGAATCAGCGGGCGGCGGGCCCTTCGGCGCGGACCTGCTCGACGTGGACGAGGGCGCGGCGCAGCTGTTCGATCCAGTCGCCCTCATTCTCGTGGACGAGCCGGACGCACCAGGCGAGCGCCTCGGATCGGCTGCGGGCGACACCGGCGTGCACGAGGGTGTCGAGCACCCGGCGCTCGTTCATGCGCAGACGGGTCATGACCGGGACACCGAGGCTGGTGAAGGCGACCTCGTCGGCGCCGCAGCGGGCACCCCAGGCGACCTTGCGGGCGAACCGGGCCTCGGCCTCGTCGGCGATGCGCATCCGGTGCTGGCGGGTGTCCTCGCGGTGGCCTTGGATGCGGGCCTTGCGGGCCGCGTGTCGGGTCTCGTCGTCGGCGTCTTGGCCGGCGTCGGGTTCGGCCAGGGTGCCGAGGACGAGGATCTCCTCCCGGTCGGCGAGGACGTCGGGCGGGCCGGTGAACCACCCCTCGGGGATCCTCCCGGCGAACCAACCCTGCAGCTGTCCCGAATCCGTCATGCCATTACATTATTACACCACTACATCGCTTGCAAGCGGCGACGGAGCCGATCCGCGACGTCGGCCATCTCCTCGGGGGTCTCGTAGCGGTGGCGGGGCCAGAAGAAGCCCCGGAGCCCGTCCTTCGGGCGGCGGGGGACCACGTGGAAGTGCAGGTGCGGGACGCTCTGGCTCACGATGTTGTTGGCGGCGACGAAGGTCCCGACGGCGTCGAGGGCGTCGGGCATCGCCGCCGCGACCCGCTGGACCGCCAGGAAGAAGGGGGCGACCTCGTCCCCGGGGAGGTCGGGGAGGGTCACGACGTGGTCGCGGGGCACAACGAGGGTGTGGCCGGGGAAGAGGGGGCGGTGATCGAGGAACGCGACGGCGTGGGGCTCGTCGAGGACGATGTGGGCGCTGAGCGCGCCGGTGACGATGCGACAGACCGTGCAGGTGGGGTCGGCGGGGCTCACCCGCTCTCGGGCGTGGCGTACGGACGCTTGCGGGGCGGCGCGCCGTCCCGGGTAGGGACCATGACCTTGCGGCGGAAGTAGCAGACCTCTTCGCCGCGCTGGTTGAAGCCCCGGGTCTCGACGGTCACGATCCCCCGGTCGGGTTTGCTCGCCGACGCCTTGCGGTCCAGCACCTTCGTCTCGGCGTAGATCGTGTCGCCGTGGAAGGTCGGCCGCTGGTGCTTGAGCTCCTCGACCTCGAGGTTGGCGATCGCGGCGCCGCTGACGTCGGGGACGCTCATGCCAAGCACGACCGAGTACACGAGGTTGCCGACCACGACGTTCTTGCCGAACTGGGTCTGGGTCTCGGCGTACCAGGCATCGAGGTGCAACGGATGGTGGTTCATGGTGATGAGACAGAAGAGGTGGTCGTCGTATTCGGTGATCGTCTTGCCCGGCCAGTGCTGATAGATGTCGCCGATCTCGAAGTCTTCGAGGTACCGGCCGAACGGGCGGTCGTGGACGGTCATGGCTCGAAGCGTACCGAGGGGCCCCGTTGGCGTGCCGTCCTCGGCCTCCGGGCTCGGGTCGGTGCTTACTCGTCGACGGCGTGTCGGCGGAGCAGACCGCGGGCGATGACGAGCCGTTGGATCTCGTTCGTGCCTTCGCCGATGATCATCAGTGGGGCGTCGCGGTAGTAGCGCTCGACCGGGAGCTCGGTGGTGTACCCCATGCCACCGTGGATCCGCATCGCGTCGGTGGCGATCTCGAAGGCGGCTTCGCTGGCGAACAGTTTCGCCATGCCGGCCTCGACGTCGCTGCGTTCACCGGCGCTGCGCCGCTCCGCGGCGTTCCGAGTCAAGAGACGCGCCGCTTCGAGCTTGGTGGCCATGTCGGCCAACTTGAGCTGGATGGCTTGGTGCTCGGCGATCGGGACGCCGAACGTGTGACGTTGCTGCGCGTACCGGATCGACGCCTCGAACGCGGCACGGGCGACCCCGACCGCGCGTGCCGCGATGTTGATGCGGCCGACCTCAAGCGCGGCGAGGATGAAATGGCGGCCGCGTCCGAGCCCGGCGTCGCCGCCGAGCACCGCGGCGGCGGGGACACGGTGGCCGTCATAGACCATCTCGACGGTCTCGATCCCCCGGTAGCCGAGCTTGCCGATGTTGCGGCTGACCGTGATGCCACCGAACTGGGCGCCCGGCTCCTTGTCGATCAGGAAGCAGGTGATTCCTTCGTCGGTGCGGGCGGCGAGGGCGACGAGCCCCGCCCGGACTCCGTTCGTGACCCACATCTTGGTGCCGGTGATGACGTACTCGTCGCCGTCGCGCTCCGCCCGACAGGTCAGTGCCGCGGTGTCGCTACCAGCGTCGGGCTCCGAGAGCGACAACGCGCCCCGCACGTCGCCGGCGGCAAGTTGCGGGAGCCAGTGGGCTCGTTGCTCGTCGGTGCCGCTGGCGCTGATGAGGTTGGCCACCATCACGTGGGTGTTGAGAATTCCTGACAGGGACATCCAGCCCGCCGCGAGCTCTTCGATGATGCCGATGTAGGTGAGCAGGTCGAGACCGAGGCCGCCGTGCTCCTCGGCGATGGTGACGCCGAACAGCCCGAGGTGACGCATGGTGGCGACGAGGTCAGCCGGGTACTCGTCGGCGTGCTCGAGCTCCGAAGCGACCGGCATCACGTCGCGTTCGACGAAGCGGCGCACGATGGCGATCAGCTCGGCGCGCACGTCCGGATCGGTCGGCGGGTTCATGCGTCTCCCCCGGGTGCGAGCGCCTGGCGCAGCTCGCGCCGACCCCGGACCCCCAGCTTCTCGTAGGCCCGTTGCAGATGGTTCTCGACGGTGCGGGTGCTGACGAACAGCTTCTCGGCGATCTCCCGGCTGGTCAGGTTGTTCGCGGCAAGCTCGGCGACCTCTCGTTCCCGTCGGGTGAGGGACACGCCCGGAACCTCAGGTTCCACACCGAACGGTCGGGCCCCTTCGCACTCGTCGAGCAGCGCCGCGGCCCGTTGGGCCGAGGCGGTCGCCTTGCGGCGCATCGCGGCGTGGCGGTGCATCGCGCCCGCCGACGAGGCCGCTTCGGAGGCCAGGAGGAGCGCCCCGATCCGCTCGAAGGCGTCCGAGACCGCGTCGAGGCGGTCGGCGTCGTCGGCGAGGAGGGCGTGGACGTGCTCGAGGCGGGCGGCCATGTAGTCGCCGTCGACATGGGGCGCGATGGCGTCGAGACGCGAGGCCGCCAGTCGGGTCTCGCCGAGGCGGGCGAGGTCGTGGAGCGCAGCGGCGGCGATGCCGAACGCACCGCCAGCCTCGGCCCGGTCCGCCGCGTCGACGAGGATCTCGCACGCTCGGGTCCGTTCTCCCCGTTGCGCCGCGATCGACGCGCGGCCGCGATCGATCTCGGGGTCGAAGACCCGCACCGGGGTCGGCGGCTCGGCGTCGACCTCCGCGTAGGTGGCTTCGGCGGCATCGAGATCGCCGGTGAGGGCCTGCGCCGACGCCAGCGCACCGAAGCCCCACCGCGCCGCAGGGTGGCGCAGCTCGCGCCACACCGCTCCGCCTTCGCGGCTCCACCGCGCCGAGCTGCCCGCCTTGCCGCGGTGCAGGTCGATGCGACCCAGGATCGACGCGAACCAGGCTTGACCGTGCGGGGCGCCGATCTCGACCGCGCCGTCGTAGCCGAGCTGGGCGAGCTCGGTGGCCTCGCGCATCTGGCCCGCCTCGAGCAGGGCTTGGGCCCGGGCCACGAGGTAGATGCCGGGCGCGGCGAGCTGCACCTGTTCCCCGAGGGCGACGCGGGCCTGTTCTCCCCGTGCCGCGACCGCGACCGCCTCGTTGGGGCGTCCACCGAGCGCCAACGCCACTGATCCGACCAGCGCGCCCTGGGCGTACGCGACGTCGGTGCCCTCGCCGAGCAGCGGCTCGACGAGGCGGATGGCGTCGGTGAGACGCCCCTCGAACAGCAAGAAGGTGGCGCGCAGCGCGACGAGGCCGTTGCGCAGCACCGGATCGTCGACGATTCGTAGCTCGGCGGCCCGCACGATGTTCTCGGCGTCGTCGGCGCGGCCTAGACCCCGGAAGAGGTTGTCGGCCCGGGCGATGGACAGGCGCGCCCGCCAGCGGGGGTCGGTCGCGGTCTCCTCCCCGGCCCGAAGGACCTCCTCGGCGCGTTCGTGCTCACCGAGATCGTCGAGCCCCACACCGAGGATCTGCGCCGCGTCGGAGCCGCCCCCGTCGGCGAGCGCGGCCTCCGCGAGCCGGACGCCGAGGCTGATGTCATGCGCGGCGTGGGCTTGGCGGGCCGCGGCGACCAGGAGCTCCGGTCGTCCGCCGGCGCCGGCGTCGAGACGCCACACTGCGACGCGCAGGACGTCCTCGCGGCGGTTGGCGCCTCGGGCTTCGAGCGCGTCGGCGAGCTGACCGAAGACCTCTTGGCGGCGTCGCGCCGGGAGACCGGCGCGTACGACCTCGCCGTAGAGCGGGTGGGCCATGCGGACCTGGCGTCGCTGCGACTCCAGCTGGACCTCGATGAGCCCGCGGCGTTCGAGCTCGTCGATGGACTTGGCTCGCACGAGGGCGACGAGGTCATCGAGGGAGACCGGCTCGCCGACCGCGACGAGCTCGACCACTTCACGTTCGTCGTCAGAGAGGGCACCGAGCCGGAGCCCCACCACCTCGCCGAGGCGGGTCGACGGGGACAGCGTCCCGGTGAGCCGCCACAATCCGCCGCCGACTTCGCGGAGCGCGCCGGCGTCGAACGCCCCGATCACCAGCTCTCGGAGAAACAACGCGTTGCCGCCGCTGGCGGCCCAGAGTGCGTACGCGCTGACCCCGTCGACGGGGCCTCCCAACGCGCCGGAGACGAGCTCAGCCGCGGCGTCGGCGTCGAGGGTCGGGACCTCGATCCGCTCGAGGAGCTCGTCCTTCCAGAGCGCCGGGACCGGCTGGGGTGCGTCGGCGCCGGCCCGGACGGTCACGACCAAGAACACCCGGGGGGAGGACGCGAGGAGATGGACCAGCGCCGCGGAGGCTTCGTCGAGCTCGTGGGCGTCGTCGACGAGGATGAGGAGCCGATCCTCTCCGGCTTCGCCGAGCACCGCGTGGGCGGCCTGGCGCAACGCGTCGGCTTCGCCCTCGTTGCTGCGGAACGCCGCCGGGAGCAGCGGCGCGAACGCGCCGTACGGGATCGACGCCGCCGCCCGGTTGGCTCGCACCACCGCGGTCGACCACTTGCGCTCCTCGGCCAGCGCGAGGCATTCGGTGGCGAGTCGGGTCTTGCCGACACCGGCCGGACCGGCGAACAACACGCCGCCGGCGCCGAGGTCCATGGCGTCGGCCACGTCGGCGAGCTCAGCGGCACGGCCCACGAGGGGCCAGGAGTTCGGCATGGCCCGCTCAGTGTCGCATCCGGAGCCGAGGGTGGTCGCCGAGGCGCCCCGGGCCGGGGTGCGCAGTGGCCGCCGCTACCTTGAAGGCGCACGTCCCCAAGGTGGCGAAGGCTGTGATGCGTCGCACCCTCAGTCGATGGTGGGTGACCGTCCCGGTGGCGGTCGTCACGGTGGTGGTCGCGACCGCCGGGGCGCTGTGGGCGACGGGCACCTGGAGGCTGGGCGGTTCGGGCACTCGGGTGTCGGCCATCCGCCGGGTCCCGACCTCACGTCCCGTGACGCCGACGGTGTCGGCGTGCCGGTCACCGCTGACCTCCGACTCGCCGCTGCGGCTCTGGATCGGCGGCGATTCCCTGGCCGGCTCCCTCGGTCCGGCACTCGGGACCATGGCCGCCAACACCGGGATCGTGCAGCCGGTCTTCGATTCGCGGGACTCAAGCGGCCTCACGACCCCGGGGTTCTTCGACTGGCCGGCGCACGCCACCCAAGAGATGGGCCGCCTCGACCCCGAGGTGGTCGTGTTCATCATCGACACCAACGACTCCGAGATCGCCTCGTCAGGGGGGTCGCCGGGCGGGGCGTCGGACTGGAAGGCCCGCTACGAGCAGCTCGTCACCCAGATGCTCGACATCCTGGGAGGCCCGGACTCGCACCGCTACGTGTACTGGGTCGGCGGCCCAACCATTCGGGACACGACCATCGACTCGGGGGTGCGGCAGCTCGACGACGTGGCCCGCAGCGTCGTGCAGCACCGTCCCCACGCGACGTACGTCGACGACTACCACCTCTTCAGCGACGGTCAGGGCCGGTTCAGCTTCACGTTGCCCGACCAGTCCGGCAAGCAGGTGCTGGTCCGCACCGACGACGGGGTCCACTTCACACCCGCCGGCGCGGACCGGCTGGCCCGGACGATCTTCGAGTCCCTCGACACGCAGTGTCAGCTGCAAACCCAGGCCGTCCCTGGATCACCCAAGGCGGTGATCCAGACTCCGGGCAGCAACCAGGTCGGCTCGAACCGCGGATCGTCCCCGTCGACCCGGCCCGCTCCGGCACCGGTGACGTCACCGCCGCCGACCGCGCCACCGACGACGCGACCACCAGTGGTGACGTCGTCGTCGCCAACGTCACACACGTAGGCTCACCGACCGTGTCCGACTCGCTAGGTGCCGCCGCCGCCGCGGTCGACGACGCCGCGGCGGTCGTCGACGCCGCCTGGGTGCGCCTCGCCCACGCGGCCGGTGGTGGCAGCGGGCGGGTCGGTGGCGCGGCGCTCGACGATCATCAGGTCCTGGCCTATGACCTGGCGCACGCGGCCAGCGCGGTCGAAGCAGCCCGGGTGATGCTGGTCTACGCCGAGCACGGCGAGTACGAGTCTCGCCTGGCCCGCTTCTTCATCGCGGATGCGGTTGCGGACCTCGCGGCGAAGCTCACCGGCCGCGAGGCGCTCTGGGGTGTCGAGGCCGCGGAGCTCACCGCCTGCCAACCGTTTCTCGAGGCCCACCGCTCCCCCGCGTTCGTCGACGAGATCGCCGAGCGCCTCGTCCGGGATGGCACCGGCGCCGCGCATCTCGACGACGAGTTCGACCTCGTCCGCGACACGTTCCACCGGTTCGCGCTCGACCGGATCCGCCCGGTGGCCGAGCGCGTGCACCGCGAGAACAGCGACATCCCCGAGGACATCATCAGCGGGCTCGCCGAGCTCGGTGGGTTCGGCCTCTCGGTGCCAGAGGAGTACGGGGGCTTCGCGGTCGGAGGACCGCACGACTACCTCGGGATGGTCGTCGCCACCGAGGAGCTGTCGTGGGGATCGCTCGGTGTCGGTGGCTCGCTGATTACCCGGCCCGAGATCCTGACCCGCGCGCTGGTCAAGGGCGGCACCGAAGAGCAGAAGCAGCGTTGGCTGCCCCGGATCGCCACCGGCGAGCTGATGGTCGGAGTCATGGTCACCGAACCCGACTACGGGTCCGACGTCGCGAGCCTCAAGACCAGCGCCACCCCCGTCGACGGGGGCTATCGCCTCAACGGCGTCAAGACCTGGGCGACGCTCGCGGGGCGGGCCGACATCCTCATGCTCCTCGCCCGCACCGATCCCGACCGCTCAGCGGGCCACCGTGGCCTCTCCCTGTTCGTCGTCGACAAGGAAGCGGCCCCCGGCCATGCGTTCGCGTTCACACAGCCCGGCGACACGCCCGGGGGCGGCGGGAAGATGGAAGGGCGAGCCATCGACACGATCGGCTACCGCGGCATGCACTCCTATGAGGTGGCGTTCGACGACTGGTTCGTGCCCGCCGAGAACCTCGTCGGCGGGCCCGACGGGCTCGGCAAGGGCTTCTACCTCCAGATGGAAGGGTTCGAGAACGGGCGGCTGCAGACCGCGGCCCGCGCCGTCGGGCTGATGCAAGCGGCGTTCGAAGCTGGACTCGCGTACGCCCAGGACCGACCGGTGTTCGGCAAAGCCGTCTTCGACTACCAGCTGAGCCGGGCGAAGCTGACCCGCATGGCCGCGCTCATCCAAGCCGGACGCCAATTCTCCTATGACGTCGCGGGACAGATGGGACGCGGTGAGGGGACCCTCGAGGCGTCGATGGTCAAGGCGTACGTGTGCCGCGCCGCGGAGTGGGTGACTCGCGAGGCAATGCAGCTCCACGGCGGCATGGGATACGCCGAAGAGTTCGCGGTCTCCCGGTACTTCGTCGACGCCCGGGTTCTGTCGATCTTCGAAGGCGCCGACGAAACCCTGTGCCTTCGTGTCATCGCCCCCCGGTTAGCGGAGCGGGCGCTCGCGTCGACGTCGGAGACTCCTTAGAGGCCCAGGTCGCGCAGCTCGTCGCGCGCTTCGACGTGATGGTCGAGCCGCTGCTTGATGTCCCGCAGCGAGTCGTCGACGCTGCTCACGAGCGGTGACGCCGCTTCGAGCGCGGTACGGCCGATACGGTCGGCGACGCTCTCCAGCTCGACGATCCGGTACCGCAACGCCAACAACGCCTTGTGGCGCGCCGTGAACGGCAGCTTCGCGGCGAGGACGAGCTGGTCGTCGAGGGCCCGCGCGGTCGTGGTGAGCTCGTCGCAGAGACCCTCGTAGTGCGCCGTCGCGACCCCGCGGCGTCGGGCCAGCGCGACGGTGCGACGCGTCCGGTCCAAGCATCGGTGCATCCGGCGGTGCAGGCTCGCCACGACGCTCTGCGACGTCTGCCACGACAGCGGCACCCCGGGCCGGCGGCGCAGCCACCGGGAGGTGAAGCCGATGACCGTCAGCACTGCCGCCACGCCAAGGACGACCTCCACGAGGCCACCGTACCCCCACGCCGCCGGGGAGCCGACCGGTGCTCAGCCCTGGGGCCAAGCGGCGCCACATCCCACGGTGGAACGGCCACCGCGCCCCGACCGCCTCGTCCTGCTCCCGTAGGGGACGACCAGGCGGGGCGAGACCCGCGGCCAGTGCTTACGAGGCGCTGCGGCGCATCCCGGCGCGTTCGCCGCGGGCGACGAACTTCTCGGCCATCTTGCGGCTGGCCTCGTCGATCATCTCGTCCCCGAACATGACCGCGCCACGGCGGTCACCCTCGGTCGTCGCCTTCGCGTACGCCTCGAGGAGGTCGAGGGCGTGGTCGAACTGCTCCTGGGTGGGGGTGTACACCTCATTGATCACCGGCACCTGATCCGGGTTCAAGGCCCACTTGCCGTCGTAGCCGAGGATGCGGGTCCGCATCGCGTAGTCGCGTAGCCCGTCGAGATCCCGGATCTTGAGGTACGGGCCGTCGATCACCTGCAGCCCGTTGGCGCGTCCAGCCATCAGGATCTTCGAGAAGACGTAGTGAAAGTGGTCGCCCGGGTACTCGGGGATCTGCACCCCGCCGGTGAGGACCGGCATCTCGGTCGACGCCGCGAAGTCGGCGGGTCCGAACACGATCGTCTCGAGCCGGGGCGACGCGGCGCAGATCTCCTCGACGTTGATGAGACCCCGCGCGGTCTCGATCTGGGGTTCGATGCCGACGGTGCTATCCCGGCCCGTGGTCTCCTCGATCTGGTTGAGGAGCAGGTCGAGGGCCCGGACGTCCGCGGCGGACTGGACCTTCGGGAGCATCAGCTCGTCGAGGCGCTCGGAGGCGTTCTCGACGACGTGGATGACGTCGCGGTACGTCCACTTCGTGTCCCAGGCGTTCACCCGGACGCACAGGACGGTGTCGCCCCAGTCCTGTTCGTTGATCGCCTTCACGACGTTGGCGCGCGCCGCTTCCTTCTCCAGGGGCGCGACCGAGTCCTCGAGGTCGAGGAACACCATGTCGGCGCCGAGACCCGGCGCCTTGCCGAGCATCTTGGGGCTCGATCCGGGGACCGACAGGCACGACCGGCGGGGCAGCGTGCGGGAGCGCTCGGACATGGCCACCACCGTACCGGTACCCTCGTTGCGTGGCGCAAGCCGTGCCGACGTTGACGCTGCACGAGCTCGCTGACGGCGTGTACGCGTGGCTCCAGCCCGGGGGCGAGACCGGGGTGAGCAACGCCGGGGTCGTCGTCGACGATGACGGGATCACGATCATCGACACACTGATGGTCCGCTCCCAATGGGAGCCGTTCGCCGCCGCGGTCCACGCGCTCGAGCTCCCGGTGCGGCGCGTCGTGCTCACCCACGCCCACATCGACCATGTCGGCGGGACGAAGGCGTTCCCGGCCGCGGCGGTCTACGCGACCACCGCGACGAGCGCGTTGCTCGACCAGCCGATGCCGCTCGACGCGTACAAGGCGTTCATGCCGGCGTTCGACACCGAGTTCGACGACCTGGCGGAGATCGGCACCCGGCCGGTCACCCATGAGGTCAGCGGCGCCGCGAATCTCTCCCCTCGGGTCGAGGTCCTCCCCGCGTCGGGGCACACGCCCGGCGACCTCATCGTGCTCGTCGCCGACGCCGACGTGTGCTTCGCGGGGGACCTGTGCTTCTTCGAGGTGACACCCCTCGGGTTCCAGGGCGACCCCGGGGTGTGGGCCGACATGCTCGACGCGGTGATCGAGCTCGCCGACACCATCGTCCCGGGCCACGGGCCGATCGGTGGTGAACGCGACGCCCGCGACCTCCAGGCCTACCTGCGCCACTGCGTGACCGGCGAGATCCCGTCGGGCCCGTGGGACCAGTGGCTCGACCGGGCCGAGCGCGACCCCATCAACATCGAGCGGGCTGCGCTGCTCGCCTCCGGCCACGACGAGATGCCACCGTCGATGCTTCGGGCCATCGGCCTCGCCTGACCCGCGCCCACCCGAGCCGGGCGGGCGGCGGTGGGCTACTGCACGGAGGTGCGGAAGAACTCGACGGTGCGCAACCACGCCTCGGTGGCGGCTGGCGCGTTGTACACCTCGGGTCGCTGATGGTTGGCGAAGGCGTGTTCGGTGCCGGGGTACACGAAGAACTCGGCTTCCTTCCCGAGACGCCGCAACTCGTCGTCGAGCTCGCGGACCTTGGCCGGGCCGGCGTAGTCGTCGTTCTCGGCGTAGTGGCCTTGCACCCGGGCCCGAAGCTTCGAGTAGTCCGGTTGCACCGGCCACGGGATGAGCCCGTAGTACGGGGCGACGGCGACGACATCGTCGGGTCGCTGCGTGGCGAGCAGCAACGCGAGGCCACCACCCACGCAGTAGCCGGTGACACCCACCCCGTTCGAGGTGACCGCGGGATGGTTCCGGAGCGCGTCGATCGCGCCGCCCATGTCTTTGCCGGCCCGCTCAAGGTTGAGCGACATCATGAGCTTGCCGGCCTCGTCGGGTTCGGCGGTCAGCTCCCCCCGGTACAGGTCGGGGGCGAGGGCCACGAACCCGGCTTCGGCGTAGGTGTCGCAGACCTCTTTGATCTGGTCGTTGAGGCCCCACCACTCCTGGATGACGACGACGCCGGGACCGGAGCCGGATTCGGGGACGGCGAGGTAGCCGCGACCCTCCGAACCGTTGCTCGGAAACGTGATCATCGACCCTGGCATCGTGTCGGCACTCCCTGGTCGTATCGCCCACCCGGAAGCCAGACGCTACCTTCCAGGCCGGCAGGGAGGATTTCCGCTGGCCAAGAACCCGGACCCGACGCAGAAGATCACGACGAGCAAGGGAACGACCCGCACGCTCGACGACTGGACGACGATGTTCCACCTATGCCTCGTCATCTTGCCGGCGCGCCCCGAAGCGGCCCGATGGATCCCGGTCGCCAGACGGATCTTCGCCACCTTTGGTGACACCGACTGCCGGTGCGCGTTCGTGGTGCCGGGCCCGGCGTCGGTCGCCGAACGCGTCCTCGGCGACGTCGAGGGCGAGGTGCTGACCTTCATCGACCCCGACCTCGAACTCGTCCACGATCTCGATCTCGGAAGCCTCCCGGCGTTCGTGCACCTGCGCCAAGACACCTCCCTCGTCGCCACCGCCGAAGGGTGGAGCGCGTCCGAGTGGCAGCGAGTCGCCAAGGAGGTCGGGAAGGCCATGGCGTGGACCGTTCCCGAGGTCGCGGGGCCCGGCGACCCCCCCTCCACCCCCGGCTGGCCCGTTTCGGCGCCCTGACCTGGGCGAACGCGCATTGCCGGCGCCCGATCCTGGCGAGCACCGGTCGAAGTGTCTAGGGTGAAACCCAGCCCGTACGTCTCCGTTTCCGTGATGACGTCCGGGCGTTGCTACAACTCCGACCGGACATTCCTTGCCTCCCAGCGAATCGGGCAGCCACTGATGACGAGACTGCACTTCCGACACCGGGCCCTACTCCTCGCTGTGGTGATCACCGCCGCGGCCGCCGCGACGTCGCTGAGCGTCGTGCAAGCCGACGCCACGCCGCTCTCCGACAAGCAGGCGCAGGCGGCCCAACTGGAAGCGCAGATCAACACCAACGCGGTGAAACTCGACGCGCTGAACGAGCAGGTCAAGTCGGCGCAGAGCCAACTCGACCAGGCGAACGCCACGATCGCCGACGCCGAGACCCGCATCACCGCGGCGAAGGCCCAGACCGATTCACTCGGCAAGCTGGTCCAGGAACGGGCCGCGTCGGTCTACCGGAGCGCCAGCAACGGGACCGAGAACAGCATCTTCACCATCGACATCAGCCGCCTGGCGAGCAGCCAGAAGTACGCGTCGGCGGCGACCCAGCACGACAACGCCCTCGTCGACCAGCTGAACCAGGCCAAAGGCGACCTGAAGGCCCGGGAGAAGGACGCCCAGACCGCCAAGCAGTCCGCGGAGGCCCAAAAAGCGGCCCTCCAAGCCGCCGGGTCCAGCTTACA
>DAIPLE010000092.1:5493-8269 GCA_036769425.1 Actinomycetota bacterium | reverse complement strand
CCCCGAGACGGGCCCCTCGACCGAACCCCCGAACGGGGCCACCACCGGCCCCGACCGAGCTGCGCTCCCACCCGACGCCGCCCCAGGGGTGCTCGGTGAGCGGCTCGGACGCAGCCGCGCCCCCTTCCGCGGTCTCCGCGATCGGTGGCGGTCCCGTCGTCTCGACGACGAGACCTGGGACGACCTCGAAGAAACCCTCCTCCTGGCCGACGTCGGGGTGCCCACCACGGGCCGGCTGCTCGAGTCGCTTCGCGCCGAGGCGCGGCGCGGCGGGATCCGCGACGCCGACCAGCTCGCGCCGCTGCTCGAGGCCCAGATCGGAGACGAGCTCGGCGACCAGACCGACCGTACGTTGCGCCACGAGGCCGGCCACCCCAATGTGTGGCTGCTCGTCGGCGTGAACGGCGTCGGGAAGACCACCACCGCGGCCAAGCTCGCCCAACGCGAGGTCGACGCCGGGCACCGTGTCCTCCTCGTCGCCGCCGACACCTTCCGGGCCGCCGCCGCCGAGCAGCTCGCCCACTGGGGCGAACAGGTCGGTGTCGACGTGACCCGCGGTCAAGCTGGCGGGGACCCGGCCAGCGTCGTCTTCGACGCGGTGCAGTCCGCCCAAGCCCGGGGCATCGACACCGTCGTTGTCGACACCGCCGGTCGACTCCACACCAAGGTCAACCTCATGGAGGAGCTCAAGAAGATTCGCCGGATCGTGGAGCGCTTCCCCGGCACCCTCGGCGAGGTGCTGCTCGTTCTCGACGCGTCGACCGGTCAGAACGGTCTCGCGCAGGCACGCCAGTTCACCGATGACATCGGCGTCACCGGCGTCGTCCTCACCAAGCTCGACGGCACCGCCAAGGGCGGCATCGTGCTCGCCGTCGAAGCCGAACTCGGGGTCCCCGTCAAGCTGGTCGGGATCGGCGAGAGCGCCACCGACCTCGTCGCGTTCGCACCGCGCGAGTTCGCCGCCGCGCTCATCGGCTGATGTTCGAAACCCTGGCGGACCGCTTCGAGGTCATCTTCCGTCGTCTGCGAAGCCGCGGGCGCCTTAACGAAGCCGACGTCGAGGAAGTCGCGCGCGAGATCCGCCTCGCGCTCCTCGAAGCCGACGTCAACGTCCGGGTCGTCAAGTCGTTCGTCAACCGGCTCAAAGCCCGCGCCACCGGCGCCGAGGTCGCCGAGAGCCTCAGCCCGGCCCAGCAGGTCATCAAGATCGTCCACGAAGAGCTCGCCGTCACCCTCGGCGGAGCCGCCGGCACCCTCCACCCCGCCAAGCGCCCACCGGCGGTGATCGTGCTCGTCGGCCTCCAAGGATCGGGCAAGACGACCGCGGCGGCGAAGCTGGCCCGACACCTCGAGCACCACGGCCGCCCCGCGCTCCTCGTCGCCGCCGACCTGCAGCGCCCCGCCGCGATCGAGCAACTCCAGGTGCTCGGCGAACGCGCCGGCGTCCCCGTCTGGGCCAGCGGCAACGACCCGGTCACGGCCGCGACTGACGGGGTGCGCGAAGCCGAACGGCTCGGCCGCCCGGTCGTCATCGTCGACACCGCCGGCCGACTCCAAGTCGACGCCGACCTCATGGCCGAGCTCGCCCACCTCGTCGACGCCATCCATCCCAGCGACGTCTTGCTCACCGTCGACGCGATGATCGGCCAAGACGCGGTCCGCGTCGCCACCGAGTTCGCGGCCCAAGTCCCCCTCACCGGCGTGGTGCTCACCAAGCTCGACGGCGACGCCCGCGGCGGCGCGGCCCTCTCGGTCAAAGAGGTCACCGGGCTCCCGATCCTCTTCGCCGGCGTCGGCGAACAAATCGACGACTTCGAGCCCTTCTACCCCGACCGGCTCGCCAGCCGCATCCTCGGCATGGGCGACGTCCTCACCCTCATCGAGAAAGCCGAAGCCGCGTTCGATGCCGACCAGGCCCAGGCCGCCGAGGAGAAGCTGCGCTCGGGAAAGTTCACCCTCGAAGACTTCCTCGACCAGATGCGCCAGATGAAGAAGATGGGTCCGCTCCAAAGCATCGTCGGAATGCTCCCCGGCGTCCCGAAAGAGCTCCGCGACGCCGAGCTCGACGAGGGCGAGCTCGCCCGAGTCGAGGCCATCATCTGCTCCATGACCCTCGCCGAGCGCCGGGACCCCTCGCTGATCAACGGCTCTCGCCGTCACCGGATCGCCGAGGGCAGCGGCACCTCAACCCAACAGGTCAACGCGCTGCTCAAACAGTTCAAGGTCGTGCAGCAGATGATGCGCACCATGAGCAAAGGCCCCAAGGGTCGCCGCCGGCTCCCGGTCCCAGGGCGGTAGCGACGCGAACGCTGCCCGCCGGCACCGAGCCGGCCGACCACCACCCACCATCCACCGCCGCTCGCGGCGTGGCCCCCCGGTTCGCTACCCTCGCGAGTTCCCGAGACGAAAGGGCCCGACTCCGTGCCCGTCAAGATCCGCCTGCTGCGCGTCGGCAAGGCCAAGCAGCCCAGCTACCGAGTCGTCGTGGCCGACAGCCGCTCACCCCGCGACGGCCGCATCATCGAGACCATCGGCCACTACGGCCCCCGCGCCGAGCCGTCGACCGTCGACATCAACACCGACCGGGCCCTCGCCTGGTTGCGTCAGGGCGCCCAACCAACCGAGCAGGTCCAGAAGCTGCTGACCACCATGGGGATCTGGTCCACCTTCGAGTCCGAGAAGGGCCACCCGATCGTCACCAAGCTGAACCGGCGCGGCTTCAAGACAGGCAAGGTCGCGGCCCCCACCAAGGCCCCCACGCCGGCCACGGCCGCGC
>DAIPLE010000092.1:0-5393 GCA_036769425.1 Actinomycetota bacterium | reverse complement strand
CCAAACCCGCGGAACCGGCCAGCAAGGACACGACCCCGACCGACACCGAGGCGGCGCCCAAACCCGCGGAACCGGCCAGCAAGGACACGACCCCGACCGACACCGAGGCGGCACCCGCGCCCGCGACGGCCAGCACACCCGACGCCGCCCCCGACGCGCCTGCCGGTGCCGGCGACTCCGAGGAGACGGCGTCGTGAGCGACGAGCACCCCGACTACGACGAGGGCTACGACGACGACTACGAAGACGAGATCGCCGCGGAAGGCAACCGCATCGTCGGCGGGCGGGCCCGGGCCGTCGTCGAGTTCGTGACCCGCAACCTCGCCGAGGAACCCGACGCCGTCGACGTCGAGCTCGAGGAACGCCGCGGCGAGGTCGTCCTGCTCGTCCACGCCAGCCCCTCCGACATGGGTCGGCTCATCGGTCGTCGGGGCCGCGTCGTGCAAGCCTTGCGGCAACTCACCCGCGCCGCGGGCGCCGCCGAGGGCGTGCGCGCGACCGTCGACGTCGCCGAATAGCGCCCGGGCCGTGCCGGCCCACCCCGAACTCCTCGAAGTCGGCCGCGTTGGGCGACCCCACGGCCTGCGCGGCGAAGTCGCGGTCACGTTCACCACCGACCGCGAGGAGCGTCACCTCCCCGGCGCGTTGCTCTACGCCGACGAACGCGCCCTCGTCGTCGAAACCGCCCGTCCGCACCAGGGGCGCTGGTTGATCCGCTTCACCGACGTCACCGACCGCGACGCCGCCATCGCGCTGCGCGGCGCCCGCCTGCGCGCCGCGCCCCTCGACCACGCCGACGACGAGCTGTGGGTCCACGAGCTCGTCGGTGCCGAGCTCGTCGACACCACCGGACGAGGCCACGGCCACATCGTCGCGGTCGAAGCCAATCCCGCCCATGACCTCCTCGTCCTTAAGGACGACACGCTTGTCCCCGTCGTGTTCATCGTCGAGCACACCCCGGGCCGCGTCGTGGTCGACCCGCCCGCCGGGCTCCTCGAGGGCTGAGCGGTGCGCGTCGACATCTTCACGATCTTCCCCGAGTACCTCGCGGGACCACTCGACACGTCGCTGCTCGGCCGGGCCCGACGCGCCGGTGTCGTGGACCTCCGAGTCCACGACCCCCGGGCGCACACCGACGATCCGCACCGCAGCGTCGACGACACCCCCTTCGGGGGCGGCGCCGGCATGGTGATGCGACCCGAACCGCTCTTTCAGGCGTTCGAGGCGGTCAACCCACTCCGCCCACTGCTCCTCCTCAGCCCCGGCGGTCGCCGCTTCGATCACGCCGTCGCCGCCGAGCTCGCGGCCGGGCCCGGCTTCTCCCTGATCTGTGGCCGCTACGAAGGCGTCGACCAACGCGTCGCCGACCATCTCTGCGACGGCGAGCTCTCCGTCGGCGACTACGTCCTCGCCGGCGGCGAGGCCGCCGCGCTCGTCGTCGTCGAGGCCGTCACCCGACTGGTCCCCGGCGTGCTCGGCAACGACGCCTCGAACGCCCACGAATCGTTCACCGGCGGCCTCCTCGAAGAGCCCCAGTACACCCGCCCAGCCGAGTACCGGGGTTGGGAGGTGCCGGCCGTCCTGCGCTCCGGCGACCACGCCGAGATCGCCCGGTGGCGCCACCTCGAGGCCCAGCGTCGCACCCTGCAACGCCGCCCGGACCTGCTGCGTCCCGAGGATCTCAGCCCCGAGGACCGAGCCGCCCTCGAAGAGACCGGAGACGGGGGGCCCGGTACGATGGCCGGTCCGCCCCCGGGAGCAGCCCCATGAACGCCACCGATCTCGTTGACCGCGCGCATCTCCGCGACGACCGGCCCCCATTCGCCCCCGGCGACACGGTCAAGGTCCACGTCCGGGTCGTGGAAGGCAACCGGGAGCGGATCCAGATCTTCCAGGGCGTCGTGATCCGCCGCAAAGGCAGCGGGGTCCGCGAGACGTTCACGGTCCGCAAGATCAGCTTCGGGGTCGGCGTGGAGCGCACCTTCCCCCTGCACTCACCCATCGTCGCCAACATCGAGGTCGCGACCCGCGGCGACGTCCGCCGGGCGAAGCTCTACTACCTGCGCGACCGGATCGGAAAAGCGGCGAAGGTCAAGGAGAAGCGGGTCTAACCCTGCGATGAGCGCCGAGGACCTCGAGCGGTACGAAACCGAGATCGAGCTCCAGTTGTACCGGGAGTACCGAGATGTGCTCCCGATGTTCGCGTACGTCATCGAGACCGAACGTCGCTTCTACCTGGCGAACACCGT
Organism: Actinomycetota bacterium; assembly: GCA_036769425.1. Lineage (GTDB taxonomy): Bacteria > Actinomycetota > Acidimicrobiia > IMCC26256 > PALSA-555 > PALSA-555. Next base: position 3,145 of record DAIPLE010000092.1, on the reverse strand, counting down.
CAACCTCAACGTCCGCCACGAACACGGTGAGGTGTACTTCGAGCTCGAGCTGAACGACGCGTGGGTCTGGGACATGTACCGGCCCGCCCGCTTCGTCAACCACGTGCGGGTCGTCACCTTCAAAGACGTCAACGTCGAAGAGCTCGGCACCAAGGACGCCTAAACCCCGCCCCAGGCCGGGTCGTGCCGTGCGACCCGTCCGGGCCCCGCCGCGGTGCTCGCGTGGGTGATCGCGCGCCGGACCGGTTGACCCGGGCTCGGGCGCCTACCGGCGGCGGGCCCGAGTTGCTCGGACGGGCCGGACCTGGGGTCGGGTCGAGCGCTCCCAGCACGCGGTGTGCCAGTGGCGACGGTCATCGACGCGGCGCGGGACGACGACAACATGCCCGGTGCCGGGCGGGATCGGGTGGTCACAGCCCGGGCAGCGGTACGCCTTCGTCGCCTGGTACGGCTGCACCCGACGCACGTTGGGCTCGTCGTCGGCTTCCGCGCCCGCGAACCGGTGCTCGCTCATCTCAGCCGAGCGCGGCCCAGACCACGAGGGCGACAATCACGACGAGCGCGGCGCCGACGACGACGATGTCGCTGCGTCGCTTCACGCGCTTCCGGAACGGGTTGTAACCCACGACGCTACCGTACCGCCATGGAGACGCTGCTCCTGCGACGCGACGACCACGGTGTTGTCACGGTGACGTTCAACCGGCCCGAGAAGAAGAACGCGATCAACGCCACGATGTGGCGCGAGCTCGTCCAGGTCTTCGACGAAGTCGAAGCGTCACGGGACGACCGGGTGTTGGTCCTCACCGGCGCCGGTGACGCGTTCACCTCGGGTGCCGATCTGACCCCCGGCGACGGTGCCGACAACCCCACCCACGGCTTCGGAACCGCGGTGCACTCGATGCGGATCGTGGGCCGCACGGTCCTGCGCCTCCATGAGCTGCACGTGCCGACCATCGCCGCCGTCAACGGCGTCGCCGTCGGCGCGGGCTGCAACCTCGCGCTCGGCTGTGACCTCATCGTCGCCGCCGACACCGCCCGGTTCTCGGAGATCTTCGCCCGCCGAGGCCTCGCGCTCGACGGCGGCGGCTCTTGGATCCTGCCCCGCCTCATCGGTCTCCACCGGGCCAAGGAGCTCGCCTACCTCGCCGACATCATCTCGGCGGCCGAAGCGGACCGCATCGGCCTCATCAACCGGGTGGTGCCCGCCGCTGAGCTCGACGCCGTCGTCACCACCCTGGCCCGTCGCATCGCGGCCCAGCCCCCAATCCAGATCCAGATCACCAAACGGCTCCTCAACCAGTCCCTCTCGGTGTCGATGGCCGACGCGGTCGAGTTCGAAGACATCGCCCAAGCCGGCAGCTTCGGCTCCCGTGACACCGCCGAGGCGATCCTGGCGTTCGTCGAACGCCGCGAGCCCCGCTTCACCGGCGAGTAGCGGCCGAACCGCCGACGGCGCGACCGAAGGAAGGCCGGGTTCGTGTGGCAGGTGGGGCTACCGTGGCTGGCTATGGCCTGGGACGTCGACGGCCTCGTCGCCTCGCTCGCGGGTCGCAGCGAGCACACCCGCCGGGCCTACGAGCACGACGCCCGCGAGTTCGTGGCCTGGGCCGAACGGGGCGCCTGCCGCGATCCCGCGGCCCTCGACCACAAGACCCTTCGCCGCTACCTCGCCTATCTCGACACCCGCGGCTTCGCCCGCCGCTCCATCGCCCGCAAGGCGGCTGCGGTGCGGGCGCTCCTGGCCCACCTCCGCCGCGAAGGGCGGCTCACCACCGACCCCGGCCGGTCCCTCCACACCCCCAAGGGTGACGCCCGCCTCCCCCGAGTGCCGAGCGCCGCCGACGCGGCCGCGCTGCTCGACGGTGCCAGCCGCGCCGCGGCGGCCGCGGTCGACGGCGCCGACCCGACCGTCGCCGCGCTCGTCACCCGAGACGCCGCGCTCCTCGAGCTCCTCTACGGCGCGGGGCTGCGGGTCAGCGAGGCGTGCGCCCTGACCGTCGCCGACACCGACCTCGACCACCGGCTCGTCACCGTGCTCGGCAAGCGCGCCAAGCGCCGCCGGGTACCGATGGGCCAGCCCGCCCGCGCGGCGCTCGCCACCTACCTGGGCCACGGCCGGGCCCGGCTGGCGACGCCCGACAGCCCGCCGGTGATGTTCCTCAACCGTCGCGGCCGCGCCATGACCACCCGCGACGCGCATCGCGTCGTGACCGCCCACCCGCTCCGCGACGGCCAGGTGACTCACCCCCACGCGCTCCGACACGCCTACGCCACCCACCTCCTCGACGGAGGCGCCGACCTGCGCGCGGTCCAGGAGCTGCTCGGCCACGCCGACCTCGCCACGACCCAGATCTACACCCACCTCAGCCAAGACCGACTCCGCGCCGTCTACGCCGCCACCCACCCCCGTGCCTGACGACACCGACACCGCCGCGCTCGTCGCCCAGCTCTGGGGCGACTACAAGAGCGACGGCACCCACGACGGCCGCGAGCGGCTTATCCTCCACTACTCGCCGTTGGTGAAGTTCGTCGCCGGACGCGTCGCCGCCGGCTTACCCCAGAACGTCGAGCAGTCCGACCTGGTCAGCTACGGGATCTTCGGGCTCATCGACGCCATCGACAAGTTCGACCCCGGCCGCGGCTTCAAGTTCGAGACGTACGCCATCAGCCGCATCAAGGGCGCCATCATCGACGAGCTCCGCTCCATCGACTGGGTGCCCCGATCCGTACGGGCCAAGGCTCGCGCCGTCGAACGCGCCTACTCCAAGCTCGAGAACGAGCTGCGCCGCAGCCCCGACGACAACGAGGTCGCCGCCGAGCTCGACATGAGCGAAGACGAGCTCAACCACGTCCTCTCCCAGGTCTCGTTCACCGGCCTCGTCGCCCTCGACGAGCTCCTCGGCCGCCAGCAGCAGAGCGAAGGCGGCGGCTCCGCCACCGTCGGCGACACCATCGCCGACGGGGCCCACGACCCCGTCGAGGCGTTCGAAACCGACGAGATGAAGCACCTCCTGGCCGACGCCATCAACCGGATGCCCGACCGGGAACGCCTCGTCCTCACCCTCTACTACTACGAGGGTCTCACCCTGGCCGAGATCGGACAGGTTCTCAGCGTCACCGAGAGCCGGGTCTGTCAGATCCACAC
>DAIPLE010000281.1:0-2544 GCA_036769425.1 Actinomycetota bacterium | reverse complement strand
CGGCTTGCCCACGGTTGCCTCCAGACGCCGCCGCGCCGGCAGCTCAGACGATGTGTGACGCCGCCAGGATATCCCCGACGTCGAACTGGCCGGCCGGCCGGCGATGACCGGCTCGGGGAGGCCACGGGCATGATCGGCTGCTCGTGCGCCGCCGAGACCACTTCCGGTATGCCAACGCCATGAAATGGCGGGTGGTCCGACGGCTCCAGAAGCATCTCCTCAACCCGCCGATCCGGTTGCTGCTGGCGCTCGGTGTCGCACCGCCGGGCTACGCCCTGCTCGAGACGATCGGACGCGCTTCGGGCACGCGACGTCGCACCCCGGTCGGCAACGGCCTGGTCGGTGACACGTTCTGGCTCATCGCCGAGCATGGCCACCAGGCGGGATTCGTCCGGAACCTCGAGCGGGACCCACAGGTCCGGGTCAAGGTGCGACACGGCATCCGCTACGGGTGGCGAACCGGGATGGCCCACGTCTTGGTCGACGACGACCCGCGCGCCCGCCAACGGAGCTTGAGCCGCGGTCACCCGATCCGGTTGATCACCGCGTGGGCGGTTCGAATCATGGGCACCGATCTGCTGACCATCCGCATCGACCTCGATCCGAACTGAGTCCGATGGGCAGGTCAACGGCGCGCCGACCTCACGCGACACCCGTTTAGGATCACGCTCCATCCTCATGGCCAATCCCCGCATCCCGATCCCGCGCCGCGACGACGCCGTCCCCCCGGAGGTGCAGGCGTCACGTCGCGTCGCCGCGGCGGCCCGACGCGTCGTCGGCGCGCTCGTCACCACCAGGGCGCCGATCGAGACGCTGGAGGCCGCCGCCTCCGAGCTCGAGGTCCTCGCCGCGGTGCTCGAACCGACGGCGGTCGCGAGTCGCTATGACGGGACGAACGGGTTGAGCATCGCCCCTGGTGCCGAACCGACGGTCTTCGAGCGACACCCGTTCCTCGGTGCCTCGAACCCGCTGGCACCGCCCATGATCCTGGAGCCGGCCGAGGGGGGAACCGTCGGTGTCGTGACCCTCGACTCCCGCCATGAAGGCGTCCCCGGTTGTGTGCACGGCGGCTGGATCTCGGCGTTCTTCGATCAGGTCCTCGGCGTCGCGGCCGCGCTCGTCGCCGGTCGTCCGGCGATGACCGGGACGCTGACGATTCGGTTTCGCCACCCGACGCCGATCAGAACCGAGCTTCGCTTCGCCGCCACCGCCCACCCCTCGGGCGAGCGAACACTACGGGCGACGGCCACGCTCACCGCGGCCGACAAGGTCACCGCCGACGCCGAGGCGACGTTCGTCATCGCCCGCCCGAGCGTGCTCGCCACCGGGCGCAGCTGATCCATGGGTGGGCCACTCGTCGGCGTCCGTGTCATCGAGCTCGTCGGTCTCGGCCCGGGCCCGTTCTGCGGGATGCTCCTCGCCGATCTGGGCGCCGAGGTGCTGCGCGTCGATCGTGTCGACGCGGCCCGGACGGTTGATGCGTCGAAGCCGGCCTCGAATGCGATGCATCGCTCGAAGCGGGCGGTGGCCCTCGACCTCAAGGCCGGCGAGGGCGTCGAGACGTTCCTCCGCCTCACCGATCAGGCCGACGTCGCGTTCGAGGTGTTCCGGCCGGGCGTGGCCGAGCGGCTCGGCATCGGGCCCGAGGTCTGCCGAGCCCGCAACCCGCGCCTCGTGTACGGGCGTCTTACCGGGTGGGGTCAGACCGGCCCGCTCGCCGACCAGGCCGGCCACGACATCGACTACCTGGCCGTCGCTGGGGCCCTCGAGCCGCTCGGACGCGCCGGCGAACCGCCCACACCACCGATCAACGTGCTCGGTGACTTCGCCGGCGGCGGGATGCTGCTGGCGTTCGGGGTCATCGCCGCGCTCTACGAACGTGAGCACTCCGGGACGGGGCAAGTCGTCGACGCGGCGATGATCGACGGCGCCGCGCTCATGCTCACCCCGTTCTACGCCGCCCGGGCCTCGGGCGCGTGGGGTGAGCGGGGCACCAACCTGCTGGACACCGGCGCGCCGTTCTACGACGTGTACGAGACCGCCGACGGTCGGTGGCTCGCCGTCGGAGCAATCGAGCCCCAGTTCTACGCCGCGCTGCTCGACGGTCTCGGCCTCGCGGGCGATGCGCTGCCCGACCAGATGGACGTGGCCGGCTGGCCCGCCCTCCGGGCCCGGTTCGCCGCCGCGATCCGCACCCGAACCCGCGACGACTGGGTGCAGCACTTCGCCGGACACGACGCCTGCGTCGCACCCGTGCTCACACCGGTGGAGGCGCCCAATCACCCTCACCATCAGGCCCGCAGCGGGTTCCTGTCGCTACGCGGCGTTCCGCAGCCGGCGCCCGCACCGCGGTTCTCGCGCTCGGTCCTGTCGCTACCCCAAGCCCCCGAGCATCCCGGGGCGAGCACACCGGATGCGCTCGACGCGTGGGGCTTCGACCCCACCGAAGTCGCCAAACTGCGCGACGACGGCGTCCTTGTCTGAAAGGACCCCACCATGCCGATCCCCGAACAACGTGACCTCACCCAGGCGCGAGCGACCCTC
>DAIPLE010000280.1:0-2544 GCA_036769425.1 Actinomycetota bacterium | reverse complement strand
GCGGCGCGGTGGTGCTCGAAGCCGACCGTAACGTCGCGTCGCTCCTCGCCTTCCGGGACCACCCGCACCGACGGGCAACGTCCGGCACCCACGGTGCTGGGAAACGACGCCACGGGTCCCGAGGCGCCGACCTGATCGTCCCGGTCCCGGAAGGGACCCTCGTGCACACCCGGGCCGGCGAGCTTCTCGCCGACCTGGTGCAACACCGCGACCGCTACGTCGCCGCCCCCGGCGGCCGCGGTGGGCGCGGCAACGCCCGGTTCCTCTCCAACGCCCGGCGGGCCCCGAGCTTCGCCGAGCAAGGCGAATACGCCGAGGAGCACTGGCTGCGACTCGAGGTGCAGCTGGCCGCCGACGCCGCCCTCGTCGGCTTCCCAAACGCCGGCAAGTCGACCCTCATCTCCGCGGTCAGCGCCGCCCGACCCAAGATCGCCGACTACCCGTTCACCACCCTGGAACCGCACCTCGGCGTGGTCCGCGCCCCGGGTCACGAGTTCGTCCTCGCCGACATCCCGGGGCTCATCGAGGGGGCCGCCGACGGGCGAGGCCTCGGCCACCGCTTCCTTCGTCACGTCGAACGGGCCCGGGTCCTGGTGCTCCTCCTCGACCTTGCCAGCGTCGAGGGTCGCAGCCCCGCCGACCAGGAACGCACCCTCCTCGACGAGCTCCGCCGCTACCAACCCGAGCTCCTCACTCGTCCTCGCGTCGTCGTCGGCACCAAGGCCGACGTCGCCACCGTGGACTTCTCGGGCCCCCGGCTCTCGGCCGTCACCCGGGCCGGGCTCGACGAGTTCGTCACCGGGCTCGGACGCGTCGTCGACGAGGCCCGCACCGTCGTCCCCACCCGCGACCCCGTCGTGGTGCTCCGCCCCCAAGAGGAGGGGTTCGTCGTCCAACGCGACCCCGACGGTGCGTGGCGCGTCGCCGGTCGCGCCGCCGAACGCGTCGTCGCCATGACCGACGTCACCACCCCCGACGCGCTCGCCTACGTCCGGGACCGCTTCCGGCGCCTCGGTGTCGACCGGGCCCTGGCCCGCGCTGGTGCCCACACCGGCGACGTCGTCCGGATCGGGCCGGTGGAGCTCGAGTACGCCGACGAGCCCACCCCTCGGGGGGCCCGGTGAGAGCAGTGGTCAAGATCGGCACGTCGTCGATCACCAGCAACGACGGCCATCTCGACGACCGCGCGCTCGACAAGCTGGCCGACGAGGTCGCCGGGGCCCGCGCCGGGGGCCACCAGGTGGTGCTGGTCTGCTCGGGGGCGATCACCGCCGGACTTCCCGCGCTCGGCCTCGACCAGCGCCCCCGGGACGTCGGCACCCTCCAAGCGGTCGCCGCGGTCGGCCAACCGCGGCTCATGGCCCGCGTCGCCGAGCTCCTCGACGCCCGCCAGCTCGTCGCCGGCCAGGTGCTCCTCACGCCCTATGACTTCGGGCAACGCTCCCAGTACCTCCACGCCCGACAGACCCTCGGCCGGCTCCTCGACCTCGGTGTCGTCCCGGTCGTGAACGAGAACGACACCATCGCCGACGACGAGATCCGCTACGGCGACAACGACCGCCTCGCCGCGCTCGTCGCCCACTTGGTGGGCGCCGAGGTCCTCGTCCTCCTCACCGACACCCACGGCCTGTTCACCGCGGATCCTCGCCTCGACGATCAGGCGTCGCTCATCGAGGAGATCGTCGAGGTCGACGCGGCGCTCGAAGCCGTCGCCGGCGGCACCGGCACCGACCGGGGCAGCGGCGGCATGGCCGGCAAGCTCGCCGCGGCGAAGATCGCCGCCTGGTCGGGGGTGCGGGTCGTCATCGCCGCCGCGGAGGTCCCCGGCGTGGTGGCCGCGGCCATCGACGAGACCACCCCGGTCGGCACCGTCGTGCGACCCCGCGGTACCCGCCTGTCGAGCCGGAAGCTGTGGATCGCGTTCGCCCGCCACGCCGCGGGACGCGTCGTCGTCGACGCTGGTGCCCGCCGGGCTCTCGCCGAGGACCACCGGTCGCTGCTCCCCGCTGGTGTCCGAGCGGTCGAAGGAACCTTCGAGGCCGACGACGCGGTGGAGGTCGTCACCGACGACGGCGCCGTCTGCGCCAAAGGTCTGGTCCGCTACGACAGCGCCACGCTGGGCCGGATCGCGGGCCGCCAGACCACCGACCTCCCCGACGGGGCGGCCCACGAGGTCATCCACCGCGACGACCTCGTCGTCTTGGCCTGACCCCGGCCCCGGAGCCGTCGGGAAATCTTGCCCCTCCCCTTGCGCCGCGCCGTGACGTCGGACACACTTCCCCCACTCGTCGTCGGCCGACGGGGGGAGGGCCACCGCCAAAGGGGGCTCACACGGCCGACGCGTGGCGGGAGTGTGGCGCGAGGCCCGCGCCGGCGGATCAACCGCAACGGCGCGGCCTCGCGGCCCTCCCGTGTCCCCACCACCCCAATCCCCACGGGCCGTCCAGAACCCGCCGGTACACTCCTGCCGTGATCCCCCACGTCGCCGAGTTGGGCCGCCGCGCCAAGACGGCCTCCCGGCGGCTCCTCACGGCCACCACCCGA
>DAIPLE010000279.1:0-2548 GCA_036769425.1 Actinomycetota bacterium | reverse complement strand
GATCGTGCTCGGTGCAGTCGACGACGGTCGACTCGAGGCCGACCCGGCACGGGCCACCATCGAGGATGATGTCCACGTCGGTGTCGAGATCGGCTCGCACGTGCCCGGCGGTGGTCGGGCTCACCCGCCCGAAACGATTCGCCGACGGGGCCGCGATACCGCCGCCGAACCGGATCAGCAGCTCCTCAGCCACCGGTTGGTCGGGGACGCGGATGGCGACGGTGTCGGATCCGCCGGTCACCTCGGCGGGCACGCCGCCGGCTCGTCGCACCACCAGGGTGACGGGCCCGGGCCAGCACGCGTCGGCGAGCGCCCGCGCCGCCGGTGTGAACGCCTGGGCCCACGGGGCCAGGGCAGCCGGGCTGCCGGTGGCGAGATGCACGATCACCGGGTGGGACCAGGGGCGGCCCTTGACGGCATAGAGCCGTCGGAGCGCGTCGACGTTGGCGGCGTCGGCGCCAAGCCCGTAGACCGTCTCAGTCGGGAAAGCCACCAGCCCGCCCCGTCGGAGAATCCGCACGGCGTCGTCGATGTCGCCGTCCATGGTGTTCATCGCCTTCATCATCGCCTACCGGTGGGTCGCCAGCGTCCGGAATCGGGCGGCCCCCACGGGGCGCCCGCGAGCCGGGTGACCATCCTCGCCGGCGGTGTCGCGCGTGAGGCGACGGGCGAAGGGGACGAGCACAGTCACCAGACCCCGACGGGAACACCTTCGGGCTCGTGGAGGTTCGCGATTGGGCCTCACCAGTAGTTGATCCGCGTGGCGCGTTCAGCGACGACGTCGAGCGGGTCGGTCCACGCCCCCGACGACAGGTATTTCCAACCGCCGTCGGGGAGGAGAACGACGATGGTGCCCTCGTCGAGGTCGGCGGCGGCTTTCACCGCGCCGGCCACCGCCGCTCCCGACGAGATCCCGGCGAAGACCCCGCACTCGTCGAGGAGTCGACGCAGCCACTCGATCGACTCGCGTGGCCGGACGATGAGCTTGCGGTCCAGGACGGTCGGGTCGAAGATCGGCGGGACGAAGCCGTCGTCGAGCGAACGCAGACCCTGGACGAGCTCTCCGGCGGGAGGCTCCACGGCGACGATCCGGACGTCAGGCTTGTGCTCCTTGAGGAACCGTCCCACCCCCATCAGCGTCCCGCTTGTCCCGAGCCCTGCGACGAACACATCCACCTCGGGGCAGTCGCGCCAGATCTCGGGTCCGGTCCCTTCGTAGTGGGCGAGCGGATTCGCAGGGTTTCCGTACTGGAAGAGCAGCCGCAGGCTCGGTTCGTCAGCCGCCAACTGCTCGGCCCGGCGGATGGCGCCGTTGCTGCCCTCGGCCCCGTCGGAGAGGACGATGTCGACGCCGAAGATCTCCAGCAGCTGGCGCCGCTCGACCGAGACGTTGTCGGGCAACACCACCCGGAGGTGATAGCCCCGCAGCTTCGCGACGAGGGCCAGGCCGATGCCGGTGTTGCCCGAGGAGGGTTCGAGGATCGTGTCACCGGGCCGGAGGGTCCCATCGCGCTCGGCGAGATCGATCATGGCCAGCGCGATGCGATCCTTCGACGACCCGCCAGGGTTCTGACCTTCAAGCTTGGCGTAGATGCGCACCGAGGGGTTCGGCGAGAGCGCATGGATCCCGACCAGCGGTGTGTCGCCGATCAGGCCGAGGACGGTCTCGGTCTTCATCGCCGCCGCGCTCGCCGGCGGGCGGGCGGCGTGACCGACCCCGGCGACGCGTCCCGGCTCGCCGCGACGCGTCCGGGGCTAACCGCCGGCAACGGCGGGCAGGATCGAGATGACGTCGCGATCCGCCAGTTTCGTGTCGAGCTGGTCGAGATAGCGGATGTCGTCGTCGTTCCGGTACACGTTCACGAACCGGTGGAGCTGGCCGGTCTCGTCGATCAAGCTGTCCGCCAGCCCGGGATGCTCGGCGATCAGCGTGCGGAAGACGTCGCCGACCGTCACGCCGTCAGCGGAAATCGTGGCTGCACCACCGGCCTGTGAGCGCAGCAGCGTCGGGAGTCGGACCTCAACCGGCATGCGAGGCAGTCTAGGAGTCCGCGAGGACGACCTCGCACTCCCCTACCGCGCCGTCCCGGATCCGGTAGGCGCGCAGCACCGGCTCGGCGTGTTTGAGGCTCACGAGGACGTAGATCCAGGTCGGCGCGAGCGCCTGACTGACGTCGGTGTCGGACGGGTAGGCGTCGCTGTGCGTGTGGGAATGCCAGACAGCGACGAGATCCTCGTGTCGCGACTGGGCGTCGCTCGTCGCGCGGAGGAGCTCACGTGACTCCACGGTGTACGTGCGAGCTGACGCGTCCGCGTTCGTGCACGGATAGACCGAGGTCACGACCCCGGTGGGCTCACCATCAGCCTCGACCGGGCCTGCGAGAAGGCCGCAAGCCTCGTCTGGGAGGCCGTCATAGCAATGGGCAACGATCGTCCGGTACTGCGCGACGGTGAGGCGCAGCGTCGGCGGAGTGAACCCACGCTCAGGTTCCAGCACGCGCGTCCTGGATGGCGCGCCAGACCCGCTCCGCCCCCAGTGGCATGTCGA
>DAIPLE010000010.1:0-22150 GCA_036769425.1 Actinomycetota bacterium | reverse complement strand
ATGAAGACGCGGTCAAGGACGAGCGGCGCCTCCAACAGGCGCGGCGCGCGGTCGAACGTGCCCTGCGCGCCCTCGGCGCCGAACCCGACGTCTAGTTGGTATGCGGCTCCTGGCCGTTGAGACGGTCGATGAGCTCCCGAAGGCGGGCCCAGCCGTGCCGGTCGAACCAGAACGCCACCCGCTCGAGGTCCAGCGCATCATCGTCAGCGACCTCCGCCGGTGAAGGTTCGACACGTTCGATCGCCCCGCGGCGCACGATGTCGCGGAACTCCTCGCTGAGGGCTTCCAGGGTCGCGGGCGGAGGTGTTCGCCGGACCCGAAGCACGAGGCGGCCCTCGACGAACCGTTGCGAGTGATAGTTCGCGAAGAACTCGGTGACCTCACCGACCGCGGCGTCGACATCGTCGGTGACGAACAGCAGCTCAAGGTCGGGACCCGACACGTACTGGTTGGTGAGGAGCTCTCCGCGCACGAATTCGAGCCAGCCCGCCCAGTACGTGCCGCCCGGAGTGTCGAGCAGCACCACCGGCCCGGGTTGGGCCTTGCCGGTCTGCATCAGGGTGAGCAACTCGAACGTCTCGTCCATCGTTCCGTACCCGCCCGGTAGCAGCACGAACGCGTCGGCTTCCTTGACGAACGCCAGCTTGCGGGTGAAGAAGTACCGGAAGTTGATCAACTTCGGATCGTCGGCGATGAACTGGGTCGACGCCGCTTCGAACGGCAACCGGATGCTGACGCCGAAGGCATGGTCAGGACCCGCACCCTCGATCCCGGCTTCCATGATCCCCGGGCCGGCCCCGGTGATGACCATCCAGTCCTGGGCCGCGACTGCCTCCGCGAATCGCCGTGCCTGGTGGTAAAGCGGATCGTCGGGTTGGGTGCGGGCCGATCCGAAGATCGCCACTTTGCGGGCCGCCCGGTACGGCTCGAAGACGTGGAACGAGTAGCGCATCTCCTTCAACGCGGCGTTCGCCATCTTCAGGTCTCCGCGGTCGGCGTGGTCACGGGCCAGCCGCAGCGCCGACGCCACCAGCTCGAACACCAGGTCCGCGTCGTCGTCGGCGACCCGCTCGACGAGCGCCGCGACCGCGTCGTCCAGCTCGGGGTCGCCGGTCCGGTATCGGGGGAGCTTCACGGCAGCAGCGGCGCCGCGAGCTCAGCGAGCGGACGCTCGGGGCGCGCCCCCAAGTGGGAGATCACCTCGGACGCCGCCATCGCCCCAACCCGGCCGCAGGTCACCGGGTCTGAGCCGTGTGTGAACGCGAACAGGAACCCCGCCGCGTATTGGTCACCGGCACCGGTGGTGTCGACGACCGGTCCCGCCACCGGGTGCACCTCGACTTCGTGGATGCCATCGGGTGTGACGACAACCGAACCCCGAGCCCCGCGCGTTAGGGCCGCGAGCTCGCAATGCCGCGCCACCAGCTCGAACGCGTCGTCGAGGCGGTTCACCCGGTAGAGGGCGCGGATCTCAGACTCGTTGCCGAAGAGGATGTCGACTCCATGCTCGACCAGGGCCAGGAAGTCGGCGTGGTGACGCTCCACACAGAACGTGTCGGAGAGACTCAGCGCTACTCGCCGTCCGGCCGCGTGCGCCAACTTCGCCGCGTGACGGAACGCCTCTTTCGCATCGGGCTGGTCGAATAGGTACCCCTCGAGGTAGGTGACCGGCGCCCCTCGCACCAGGGTCTCGGAGACGTCCGCCACCCCCAACTCGGACGCGGCGCCCAGGAAGGTGTTGAGGGTCCGCTCGGCGTCGGGAGTGACGAGGATCAAGCACCGCCCGGTTGGGTGACCGGCGGAAGCGGCCGCGGTGTCGAACCGGACCCCGGAGGCCCGGATGTCGTGCGCGAACACCCGACCGAGGGTGTCGTCACGGATCCGACCGACGAAGGCGCTGGTTCCGCCGAGCGATGCCACACCAACCATGGTGTTGGCCGCCGAGCCTCCCGACATCTCCGTTCCAGGCCCCATCGCGGCGTACAGCCGATCAGCCTGGTCGGCGTCGATGAGCGCCATCGCGCCCTTGGTCAGCTCATGGTCGTCGAGGAATTCGTCGGTGGCGAGGCTGAGCACGTCGACGAGCGCGTTGCCGACGCCGACGACGTCGACGGTCGAACCATGCGATGCCGGCTCGCTCACAACGTGGCGCGGGCGGTCAACACAACGGGGGTCGGCTCCGGGACCGGTGGGCGCAGCGCCCGTCCGACGGTCCGGGTCCGGCCGTACAAGGTGGTGCGTTGCTCCAGCGGTCGACCGAGCGGGTCGACAATCGCGGCGAACCCGTCGTCGTCGAGCTCCTGTCCGTGCGACGCGCCTGCCGCTCGGGAGATGTTCTCGTCCATCAGCGTCCCGCCGAGGTCGTTGCAGCCCGCCCGCAACGCCTGTTGCGCCCCGCGGATTCCGACCTTCACCCAGGAGATCTGAATGTTGTCGATCCATCCCCGATACGCGATGCGGCCGACCGCGTGGAGGAGCAGCACCTCACGGAACGTCGGTCCTCGCCGGGCGCGCCCCTGCAACGAGATCGGGGTGGCCATGTGAACGAACGGCAGGGGCACGAACTCGGTGAACCCGCCGGTCTCCTTCTGGAGGGACCGGGTGCGGATCAGGTGACGGGCGACGTGGACCGGTGCCTCGACATGACCGAACATGATCGTCACGTTGGAGCGCAACCCCACCGAGTGAGCATCGCGATGCGCGTCGAGCCACTCGTCGGTGGTGACCTTGTCGGGGCAGATGATCGCCCGCACCTCGTCGTCGAGGATCTCCGCCGCGGTGCCGGGGAGGGTCGAGAGACCGGCCGCCTTCAGCTCACGCAGATAGTCGCGCAGCGGCATCCCGAGGCGGCGGGCCCCCTCGGTGACTTCCAACGCGGTGAACCCGTGCACGTGAATGTCGGGGGCGACGTCCTTCACGGCGCGAGTGACGCCGAGGTAGTACGCGCCGTCGAAGTCGGGATGGATACCGCCTTGGAGACACACCTCGGTGGCGCCGTGCTCGACGGCCTCGACGACCCGGCGCTGGATCTCACCGACATCGAGGAGGTACGGGTCGCCGCGCAGGTTCAGCGACAGAGGACCTTTCGAGAACGCGCAGAATCGGCACTTGAAGGTGCAGATGTTGGTGTAGTTGATGTTTCGGTTGCGGACGAACGTGACCGTCTCACCGACCGTGTCGCGTCGCAGCTGATCGGCGACCGCGGCGACGGCGGCGACATCGGGGCCCCGGGCCTCGAGCAAGGTGACGAGCTCGTCGACACCGGCCTCTTCGCCGGCGAGGACCCCGGCGAGCACCTCGCCGACCGGACCCCCTCCTCGGGTCGGGATCGCCCCGAGCAGCTGGGGCGGCGCGGCGTTGCCACCCGCGGCCCAAGCGTCGTCGCGGGCGAGTCCCTCGCTGTCCGCGGCCCGCCGCACCGCGGGGCGCACCTCGGGAGCGAGCCAGCGCTCAGCGTCGCGGACGTACTCCGGGTAGACGGTGAGACGCGGCGCGAGCACCATCCCCGCGGTTTCCGTCGCGTCGCGGAGCCGTTCGAACGCCGGCCATGGGCGCTCCGGATTCACATGGTCGGGTGTGACCGGCGACACCCCGCCCCAGTCGTCGATCCCCGCGCCAAGAATCGCGCCGAGGTCGTCGCTGAGGTTCGGAGGCGCCTGGAGGTGCACCGCGGGCGGGAGGACCAGCCGGGCGACGGCGATCGCGCGGAGGTAGTCGTCGCGGGGGCACGGCGGGTGGTCGTGCATCCCGGTGCCGGGCTTCGGGAGGAAGTTCTGGACGATGACCTCTTGGACGTGTCCATGTCGCTCGTGGGCGTCGCGGATCGCCACGAGGGCGTCGATCCGCTCCTCGAACGTCTCACCGATGCCGACGAGGATCCCGGTCGTGAAGGGCACCCGGGCCGGTCCGGCCGCGTCGAGGGTCTCGAGGCGCCGGGCCGGGGTCTTGTCAGGGGCCCGGTGGTGCGGGCCCCCGGGTTCGGCCAAGCGTTCGGCGAGGGTCTCGATCATCATCCCCTGCGACGGGCTCGTGATTCGCAGCGCCTCGAGGTCGGCGCGTTCGAGCGCGCCCGCGTTGGCGTGCGGCAACAAGCCGGTCTCGGCGAGCACCATCGCTGACGCCGCCAGGAGATACTCGACGGTGTTGGCATAGCCGTGCTCGTGGAGCCAGGCCGCGGCGTCGGGGTAGCGAGCCTCGGGTCCCTCCCCGAGGGTGAACAGCGCCTCGTGGCAGCCGGCGTCGCGGCCCGCCTCGGCGATGGCGCGGACCTGGTCGAGATCCAGGAACGGTGCCGCGAGGCGAGCCGGCGGTTTCGCGAACGTGCAGTACCCGCAGTGGTCGCGGCAGAGCATCGTCAGCGGGATGAACACCTTCGGGGAGAACGTGACCCGCCGGCCGTGCGCGGCGTCTCGCACCTCGGCGGCGGCGCCGAGGACCTCACCCAGCGGGGCGTCGCGAAGCGCGACGGCCTCCCGGCGGTTCAGCATGAGCGCATGCTATGCGGGCCCTGCCGCGGCCTCGTCGACGAGCCACAGGATGCGCCCGGCGCGCACCCGCCCGGCGGGGACATCGGTGCCGTTTCGCACCGCGTCGAGCGCGGGCCGCTTTTCGGCTCCGGTCACCGTGAACACCACGAGCGAGGCTCGGGCCAGGGCAGGAAGGGTGACGGTGAGCCGTTCGTGGGGATGCTGGTCGTCGCCGGTCGCGACCGCGAACCGGTCTCGCTCCTCCAGCGCGGGTGACCCGGGGAACAGCGATGCGGTGTGCCCGTCGGGGCCGAGCCCGAGGTGGACGAGCCCGATCGGGGGCGCGGCCCGGAGCAGCTGGTCGTAGCGGTCCGCGGCCGCAGGGGGTGTGTCGCCGGCGTGTCGCATGGAGTGGATGGCGCGCGGCTCCACCTCGTCGAGGAACGCGATGCGGGCCATGCCTTCGTTCGAATCGGGGTCATGGATCGGGACCCAACGCTCGTCGCCGAAGAAGACGTCCACTTCTTCCCATTCCACGGCCGCGGTGGCCAGCAGCTCGTAGCAGGTCCGGGCGGTCTCGCCACCGGACAAGGCGATCGACATCGGCGCCTCGCGTGCGACGAGCTCGGCGAAGGCGAGGGAGACGTGCTTGACGCGCCGCTCCTCGCCGGGGAGGGTCACGGCACCCGCCACGTATCGCCACACTCGCGGAGCAGCGCGTCGGCCTCATCGGGTCCCCAGGTCCCGGCCGGGTAGTAGGCGAGCGGCAGCGCCATTCGCTCGAACCCGTCGATCAGCGGCTGGACGATCCGCCACGACTGGTCGACCTCGTCGCTTCGGATGAACAGCGTGGCGTCGCCGACCAGCGCGTCGTGCAGGACGCGCTCGTAGGCCTCGGGGGTGGCGTCGCCGAACGTCTCCTCGTACGAGAAGTCGAGGTTCACGGTCCTGACCCGGAACTGCTGGCCAGGCACTTTCGCCGCGAACGACACCTGGATCCCGGCGTCGGGCTGGATCCGGAGCACCAGCTCATTGGGCTCGACCGAGTCGCGGGCGTCGGTGGGAAGAGGAAGAAACGGGACACCCGTGTAGCGGAGCACGACCTCGGTGACGCGTCGCGGGAGTCGCTTCCCGGTGCGCACATAGAAGGGGACACCGGCCCACCGCCAGTTGTCGATGTCGAGGCGCATCGCGATGTAGGTCTCGACGGTGCTGCGCGGGTCGACCCCTTCCTCTTCGCAGTACCCGGGGATGGGGACGCCGTCGACCTCCCCGGCGGTGTACTGGCCTCGCACGATGTGGCCTTGGAGGTGGTTGGGGTGGAGGAGGTGCACGGATCGCAGGAGCTTGACCTTCTCGTCGCGGATGGAGTCCGCCTCGAATGACGCCGGGGCCTCCATCGCGGTCAGTGCGAGCACCTGCATGACGTGGTTCTGCACGATGTCGCGCAGCGCTCCGGCTTGCTCGTAGAACGTCCCCCGATGCTCGACGCCGAGCTGTTCCGAGACCGTGATCTGCACGTGGTTGACGTAGCGGCGGTTCCAGAGCGGCTCAAAGATCGTGTTCGCGAACCGCAACGCCATGATGTTCTGCACCGTCTCCTTGGCGAGGTAGTGGTCGATGCGGAAGATCTGGTGCTCTTGGAACCAGCGGTGCAGATGCTGGTCGAGGTCTCGGGCGCTGGCGAGGTCCCGTCCGAAGGGCTTCTCGACGACGAACCGGCGGAACCCGTCGTCCTCGGTCGCGAGCCCGGCTTCGCCGAGCCCGTCGGCGATGGGGACGAACAGCTGGGGCACGGTCGACAGGTAGAAGAGGCAGTTCCCGATGCCGTGCGGTGATCCGTCGTTCGCACCGGAGAGGACTTCCCGGAGCGTCGCGTACGTCTGTTGATCGTCGGCGTTGCCGACCACGTACCGGAATCGGACCCCGGTTCGTTCCAAGGCCGTGATCCGAGTCGTGGCCTCGTCTCCGGCGGCCTTCTCGACGGAGCGCCGGATGGTCTGCGCGAAGTCGCTGTCGTCCATCTCGGTGCGGGCCACGCCGACGAACGCCAGCCCCTCCGGCAGCTGCCCGCTCGCCGCGAGCGACGCCAACGCGGGATACAGCTTGCGGTGCGCCAGATCGCCGGTCGCCCCGAAGACCACGATCGTGTTGGCGACCTGATCCTGCGGAGGCGGCCCGGTCGCCATCGCGGCGATGATACGGCGGGATATGGACCGGTCGACGATTGATGTGTACGAGGCCCGGGCTTCTGAGTGGCGGGACCGCCGCTCGGCCCGCTTCGCCGAGCGGGCCGAGCAGTTCGGCGCGTCGGTGCCGAGCGATTCGATGCGCGCCGACGTCGGGTGTGGGGCCGGCTTGTACCTGCCCTACCTGGGGCGACCGGTGGTGGCGCTCGACGCGGCGCGGGCCATGCTCGAGCTGACCCGCGGCGTCGCCTCGGACGCTGGTCTGGTCCAAGCCGACGTGGAGGCGCTCCCGCTGCGACGCGGCTCGCTCGGTGGTGCCTGGGCCCGGGCGACGTATCTCCACATCCCCCGGCCGCGGCTCCCGGCCGCACTTGCCGAGCTCCACCAGGCGCTGCGCGTGGGCGCGCCCTTCCACCTCACGATGCGCCTCGGTGACGACGATGGGCCCCTCGCCGACGACGACTTCCCCGGTCGGTACTTCGCCGGCTGGCGGCCCGAGCCGCTGCGTGACGTTCTCGTCGGCGCCGGCTTCGTCGTCGAAGAGTTGACCGAGGAGTTCGAGGGACGGGAGTGGCTGCACGTCAGTGCGGCGCGTGCCCGTACCCTGCCCGACTTCGTCGGCCCGGGGCTGCGGGTCCTGGTCGTGGGTCTGAATCCGAGCGAGTACGCCGCGGAGGCCGGTGTCGGATTCGCCCGGCCGGGCAACCGGTTCTGGCCCGCCGCAGTCACCGCGGGTCTGGTGTCTCGGGACCGCGATCCGCGCCATGCCCTCCACCATCACCAGGTCGGCATGACGGACCTCGTCAAGCGGGCGACCCCGGGCGCGGCGACGCTCACGGGGGAGGAGTACCGCGACGGGCTCGAGCGTGTGGGGCGGCTCGTCGGCTGGCTCCGCCCCCGGGTGGTTTGCTTCGTGGGTCTCACTGGCTGGCGGGCGGCCCGGGACCCGAAGGCCGTCGCCGGTGTCCAGGCGGAGCGGTTCGAGGGCGTGGCGGCCTATGTCATGCCGAACACCAGCGGCGTGAACGCTCACGCGTCCCTCGACGACTTCGTCAATCATTTTCGGGTCGTGCAGCGCCTCGCCGACGACGGCTGACCCTGATGCGCCGGGCCGGCACCGGTCGGGTCAGGTGACTTCGGCCCGCCGTTTCTCGAGGGTCTTGAACGCGTCGTGGAAGCTGGTGGAGAACGATTCGACGCCCTCGCGTTCGAGGGTGGCGGTCACGTCGTCGAAGTCGACGCCGGCGTCGGCGAGGTCGGCCATGACCTGATGCGCGCCGTCGACGTCCTTCTCGACGGTGTCGGGTCCCAGCCGAGTGTCGCCGGCGTGCAGCACGTCGATCGACGCCGGCGCGAGCGTGTTCACCGTGTCCTTGCCGACCAGCTCGTCCACGTACAGGGTGGGGGAGTAGGCCGGGTTCTTCGTCGAGGTCGATGCCCACAGCGGCCGTTGCAGGTGCGCGCCCTTGGCCGCGAGAGCTTCCCACCGCTTCCCCTGGAAGCGCTGCCGGAAGAGCTCGTAGGCCAGCTTGGCGTTCGCCACCGCGACCTTGCCCCGTAACGGGTGACCTTCGGGGAGGCGCCGATCGGTTTCGGTGTCGACCCGGCTCACGAAGAACGACGCCACCGACGACACGGTCGCGAGGTCGCCACCGGCCTCCGCGTGTCGCTCGAGACCGGTGAAGTAGGCGTCGACCACCTCGGCGTAGCGGTCGAGGGCGAAGATCAACGTGATGTTGGTGTTGATGCCCGACGCCAGGTTCGCTTCGATTGCCGGGATGCCCTCTTGGGTGGCCGGGATCTTGATCATGACGTTGGGTCGCGCGACGCGTTCGTGCAACGACCGGGCCTGCGCGACGGTGTGTGACGTGTCGTGCCCCAGGTCCGGTGACACCTCGACGGACACGAACCCGTCGCGACGACCGGTCAAATCGTAGAGCGGAGCGAAGAGGTCCGCGGCGTGGCCGACGTCGCCGAGCACAAGCCGCCAGTACGACTCCTCGATGGACAGACCCTCAGCGGCGCACTGCGTGAGCTCCTCGTCGTACGCGGCCCCTTCCCCCATGGCCTTGTCGAAGATCGTGGGGTTGGACGTCACGCCCCGGATGCCGTCGTCGTCGATGAGCTGACGCAAGCCGCCCCCGGTGACGAGCGGTCGCGTGAGGTTGTCGTACCACGGGCTCTGGCCGAAGTCGTTGAGCCGGGCGATGGCGCTGGTCATGGTGTTCCTTTCGAGGAGCGAGCGAGGAGCGCACGGGCACGCTCGGCCACATGCGCCGGGTTGAACCCGAGGTGGTCCATCACCACCGGGCCCGGTGCCGACGCCCCGTACCGGTCGATGCTGACCACGTCGTCGACCCAGCGGTCCCAACCGAACGACGAGGCGGCCTCAACCGCGAGCTTGGGCACCTCGGGGGGCAGCACCTGGGTGCGGTACTGCTCGGGCTGGGCGGCGAAGAGATCCCACGACGGCATCGAGACGATCCGTACCGACTGGCCGTCGGCGGCGAGCAGCTCCCGGGCCGCGACGCACACCGACACTTCCGAGCCGGTGCCGACCAGGACCAGGTCGAGACCGCCGGGCTCGTCGACGAGGGTGTAGGCCCCGCGGGGGACACCGTCGGGCGCGCGCTCGGCGCTGCCTTCGAGCACGGGGACCTTCTGGCGGGTGAGGATGAGCGCGGTGGGGCCATCGCCGCTGACATGCAGCCGCCACGCCTGGGCCACCTCATTGGGGTCGGCGGGGCGGATCAGGCGCAGGCCGGGCATGGCGCGGAACGCGGCCAGCTGCTCGATCGGCTGGTGGGTCGGCCCGTCCTCCCCGAGCCCCACCGAATCGTGGGTCCAGACGAACAGGGTCTTGTAGCCGGACAACGCCGCGAGGCGCGCCGCGCCGCGCATGTAGTCCGAGAACACGAAGAACGTGCCACCTGCGGGCATGAGGTACGACACCGCGAGGCCGTTCATCACACCCCCCATCCCGAACTCACGGATCCCGAAGTGCAGTTGGCGCCCGCGGAACTGATGCTCGGCGACGACGCCTTCGTCTTTGAGCTCGGTGCCGGTGTTCCCCGTCAGATCGGCGCCGCCGGCGACGATTCCGGGCACGACATCGACGATGGCGTCGAGGACCTGGTTGCTCGCCACCCGCGTCGCGAGCTGCTCACCGGGCGCCCATGACGGGAGCTTCGCCTCCCAGCCGGGCAGGCCGCGCTGGTCGAGGCAGGCGTCGAACTCGTCGGCGAGGGCCGGTTCCCGGTCGCGCAACGCCTGGCGTCGCTGTTCCCAGGCCTCGCGGGCGGGCTTCCCTCGCAGCCCGGCGTCGCGGTAGCTGGTCAGCACCTCGTCGGGCACCCAGAACGTCTCGTCGGGGGGCAGACCCAGGATCGCCTTGACTGCCCGGACCTCGTCTTCTCCGAGCGGGCTGCCGTGCGCGTGGGCGGTGTCGGTGTACTTCGGTGACGGCCATCCGATGTGGCTGCGCAGGACGACGAGGCTGGGCCGGTCGGCCTCGGCCATCGCCTCTCGCAGACCCCGCTCGAGCACGTCGACATCGTTGGCGGCCTCACCAAGCTGGACGACATGCCAGCCGTAGGCCTCGAAGCGCTCCGGGACGTTGTCGCTGTACGCCAACTCTGTCGGCCCGTCGATGGTGATGTGGTTGTCGTCGTAGACGCACGTGAGTCGGCCGATCCCGAGATGACCGGCGAGGGACGCGGCTTCGTGGCTGATGCCCTCCTCGAAGTCGCCGTCGCCGGCGATGGCGAAGGTGTGGTGGTCGCTGACCTCAGGTCCGAACCGGCCGCGCAGGTTCGCCTCCGCGAGCGCGATTCCAACACTGTTCGCGAACCCTTGGCCGAGCGGCCCGGTCGTGACTTCGATGCCGGGCTCGTGCCGGTACTCGGGGTGTCCCGGGGTTCGTGATTCCCATTGGCGAAACTCGCGCAGGTCGTCGAGCTCGAGCCCGAAGCCGGTCAGATACAGAAAGGAGTAGAGAAGCATCGACGCGTGCCCGTTCGACAGCACGAACCGGTCGCGGTCCGGCCACTCGGGCTGGCTGGCGTCATAGCGCATCACGCGGGTGAAGAGGACGTGCGCGAGGGGAGCGAGCGCCATCGGCGTGCCGGGATGCCCGGAGTTGGCTCGTTGGACGGCGTCCATCGCCAAGGCGCGGATGACGTTGATTCCCTGCTGCTCCAGGTCGGTCACCGGCACTGGCGCCCTCCTCGCTCGTGCCCTCACCAGGCCCGGCTCCGGCACCCGGCCGCGGGCATGGCGAGGCCGCCACCGATCCGTTCCGCGACGCCGCCGCGGCAACCCCCACTATGGCGCGTCATCGGTGTCCCCCGGGCCTGCAGCGCGGTTGGGGGACGGTCAGTGGAACAGCGCGAGGCTGGCGGTGAAGCCGTGCAGGAAGTTGCGGCCCCCGACGGGTCCGAGCTCGCCGGCGCAGAACGCGCCCGCCAACGGGACCGACCCGAGCAGCTCGGCGACCACTCCAGAATCGTGGTCCGGGACACCGAAAAGGTGCCGGCCCCGCCCGTTGCAGGTGAAGAGGAGCGCACCGTCGGCGCGGCGGGTATGGAGCAGCGCCCGCAGGTCCTCGTCGGCGGCTTGGCCGTCTCGCACGTGGAACTGCAGCGTCTGGCCGACGTCGACGACGTCACCGACTGCGATTGTCCCGGCGTCCGGGTCGGCGCCGAGGACGTTGCGGACGAGGAAGTCACCCCGGCCGAAGTCGACCTTGTGCTCGTCGACGACGACACCGACGTGGAGGCCCCGCCGGAGCAGGTCGCGCTCGTCGTCGCTCACCGCCGCGGCGAGCTCCTGGAGGCGCTGCAGGGCCGGCTGGCCGCCGAGCTCCCCCACGAGGTTGCGGTCAGCGCGCGTCACGGTGAAGGGCTGACCGATTGGGCGACACCCCTGTGACACGACGGTGTCGACCGGAACGCCGTCGAGGAACACACCCGCCGCGCCGTCGGCTCGGACCTGGTCGTCGAGGATGAGACGGTTGCCACCGGGATGATCGGCGGCCGAGGCCAGTCCGCCGATCACCGAGAGCCCGGGGCGGTCCTCGTTGAGACGACGCAGGAACGCGTCGGCCGGGAACGTGAACGGATCGGCCGCCAGGAGCAGCGTGGGTGCGGTCCCCGATGTCTCCGGCCATCCGGTGATCGCCGACCCGTCGGGCGTGTCCTCGATCCGGAGTACGACGGGCGTCAACGTGGCGTCGGGCAGGTGCGCGGCGAACACCGAGAACGCGGGGCCATCCTCGATCTCGCGGGAGCCGCCGATGATGCCACCGGCGGTGACACCGAGGAACACCTGGGGATCGAGCAGGTTGCGCAGCGCGTTCGCGGCGTCGTCGAACGCCCCCACGAAGTGCGGCGACACGAAGCACACCACCAGGCTCGGATCGTCGCCGTCGAACGCCTCGAGGATCTCGCCCGCGGCTTCACCGACCGCGTGGGCCGCCACCGGATGACACGACAACGCCGAGGCGTACCGGTTCACCACGTCAACCTACCGGGCCGTCCCCGGTCGGCCGGCGGGGAGTCGCTCCGCGGCCACCGCGAGTTCCTCGA
This sequence comes from Actinomycetota bacterium, assembly GCA_036769425.1. GTDB lineage: Bacteria > Actinomycetota > Acidimicrobiia > IMCC26256 > PALSA-555 > PALSA-555. The sequence continues at coordinate 9,910 of DAIPLE010000010.1, read as the reverse complement.
ATCCGTCGAGGAGCTGCTCGCGCACGACGGGGGAGAGCGCCCGCAGCGCCGCCGCGAGCCGGCGCGGCTCGAGGACCCGATCCGCGGCGACTCGGGCGCGTCCCTTCACGGTCAGCGCGATCGCCACCCGACGTTCGTCGTCGTTTCGTCGAGCGCGCGCGAGCCAGCCCCGGCGTTCGAGATCCTTCACCAGCACCGAGGTCGTGCTCTTCGGCCAGCCGAGCTGGCCCGCCAACCAGGTCAGCGCGACACCGTCCGGCGCGTCGCCCAGCTGACCCAGCACCTCAAGCTCGTGGGGGGACAGGTCCGGGTCGGCGGGGGAGCGCAGGGCGGCCCAGCACTGCCGGTACGCCGACTCGAACCGGTCGGCCGCGGACCGTCGGGCATGGGCCCGCCCGACCGGTTGTTCAGTGAGGGAACTGTTCATGGTGTGAACAACCGTAGGGCGGGCGGCGCACCGAGCCGCGGATGTTCGGGGCCCGGATGCTGGGCCGTGCCGCGCGACGGTGCTCCGACGCGCGGCCCGGGCGGAGTGATCAGGCCGCGACGAGCACGACGTCGACGCTGCGGGGCCCGTGCACCCCGATCGTCGGTCGCATCTCGAGGTCCGCGGTGCGACTCGGACCCCCGACCCAGATCCAGGCGCTGGGCAACTCGCCCTCGCCGAGCCGCGCCATGGCGTCGTCGAGGGTCGCCACGATGTCCGCGGCCCGAACGAGGCACACGTGCGCGGGCGGGACGAGGCTCGCGGCCCTCGGTGTCCCGGGCGCGGCCTTGAGGACGACGCTCCCGGTGGCGGCGACCGCGAGGACACAGCCGGTGACGGCGACCCCGGCATCGGGGAGCCGGGCCCGCCAGGCCGGGTCCGCGGGGCGCAGGAGATCGGCGTCCTCGGCCCGCAGCCGGGCTTCGAGGTCGAGGGCAGCGACGATGGCCTCGTCGGTCAAGACCACGGCCCGTCCGCCCGAGTACCGCGTCGCGAGGCCGACCGCGACGTCGGCGGCAACACCAGCGGGGTGCGGGCCGTGGGTCCCGCAGGCGTTCTCCGCCGCGGCGGTCAGGAACGACTCGACCATTGGTCCCGGAAGCGTCGACGGGCCGGCACTGGAAGGTCTCGGGACGCCGTCCAGCCTCCGACGCCGGGGAGGCGCCGCCGCCAGCGGGTTGTCGTCTCGGGCCCGCGGGTCGCGCCGACGACCCGGGCCATGGTGGTGGAGAGGCGATAGCCGCGAGGCGACGACCAAATCCGGGCCCAGAGACCGAACGCGCTCCGCCGAAGGCGCGGTCGACGCGATCCGGGAGCGACCGGGTCGGGGGCGCGCAGGTCGGCGCGGAGGCGGGCGATGAGATCGGCGAGCGGGATCTCGACCGGGCACGCTTCGGTGCACGCCCCGCACAACGTCGACGCCGACGGGAGGTCCCGCCCCGAGAGCCCGGCGCTCAGCAGCGGGGTGAGCACCGCACCCATCGGCCCCGGGTACACCGAGTCGTACGCGTGGCCGCCGACGCGTCGGTACACGGGACAGACGTTGAGGCATGCCCCGCACCGGATGCATGCCAGCATCGCCTCGTACGGCGTCCCGATGAGGCGTCGCCGGCCGTGGTCGAGCAGCACGACGTGGAGCTCCTCGGGTCCGTCGTGCTCACCGGCGCGGCGCGGCCCGCTGATCATCGACACGTAGTTCGAGAGTCGCTGCCCGGTGGCGCTGCGCGTCAGCACCGGCAGCAACGTGGCCAGGTCCGTGAACCGGGGGATCACCTTCTCGACCGGCACCACCGCCACGTGCACCCGCGGGAGCGCAGTGCAGAACCGACCGTTGCCCTCGTTCGTGACGATCACGAGCGTCCCGGTCTCGGCGACCGCGAAGTTCGCGCCCGTGACCCCGAGCCCGGCGTCGAGGAACCGTTGCCGCAGATGGGTCCGCACCCAGTCGGTCAGGGCCTCCCGGTCGACGGGCAGCGCCTCGTCGGCCTCCTCCGACAGCACCGTCGCCACCTGCTCCAACGTCTTGTGGATCACCGGGGTGATGATGTGCGAGGGGCGTTCACCGGCGACCTGGACGACGTACTCACCGAGGTCGGTCTCGACCGCGTCGAACCCGACGGCCTCGAGCGCCTCGGCGAGATCGATCTCCTCGGTCGCCATCGACTTGGATTTCACGACCACGTGCGCACCGACCCGGCGCGCCACGTCGGCGACGACGGCGCGCGCCTCAGCGGGCGTCGCGCACCGGTGCACCGTCACGCCCCGCGCCACCAGCGCGGCCTCGAGCCGGTCGAGCCAGCCGTCGAGGTCGGCCAGCGTCTCCCGGCGGATCGCCGCCGCCCGGTCCTTGAGGGCCCGGTGGTCCCGTTCGACCTCGGCCGCGGTGCCGAGCCGCACGTCCAGGTTCCGCAACGCCTGCTGCAACCCCGGGTCGTCCAACGCCCGAGCCGCCCGGTCCCGGAACGTGCGACCCGGCGTGACCAGCCCGTGGGCCATCAGCGCAACCCCGCGGCGAGCAGGTCGGCGAGATGCGTTGGTGCCGGTCCTTCCGTGCCCCGCCGGCGGCGCCCTTCCAGGTGCAGGAGGCAGGCCTGGTCACAGGCCACGACGCACGACGCGCCGGTCGCCGCGGCGTGGCCGAGCTTGTCGTCGGCGAGCGCCCCCGACAAGACACCGTGCTCGACCCCGAACGTTCCCCCGAATCCGCAGCACGTCTCGGCCTCGGTCATCTCGACGACCGTGGCACCGGCCGCGCTCAGCAGCGCGCGGGGCGCGTCGCGGACACCGAGGTGGCGCAACATGTGGCAGGCGTCGTGCACGGTCACGATGCTGTCGAGACGCGCCCCGAGGTCGGTGCGGCCGAGCACGTCCACGAGGTACTGCGACAGCTCGTAGGTGCGTTCCGCGACCGACTCGGCTCGGCGGCGCCACGCCCCGTCGAGCAGCTGCGGATACCAATGGTGGATCATCGCGACGCACGACCCCGACGGGGCGACCACCGCGTCGAATGGCTCGAACACCTTGATGAAATGGCGGGCCAGGCGGCTCGCGGCTTCCGGCTCACCGGCGCTCACCGCGGGCTGACCGCAGCACGTCTGCCCGCCCGGGAATTCCACCTCGCAGCCGGCGGCCTCGAGCAGCCTCGCCGCCGCGAATCCGGTGTCGGGGGTCACGAGATCGACGACGCAGGTGACGAACAGCGCGACCTTCGGCACCGGGTCAGGCTACGCGTTCCCCCCCGACCCACACCGCGAGCAGCCGCGCGGTTCCCGGCTCGAGTGCGACCACATCGGCGCGCGCACCGGCCACGAGCCGTCCCCGGTCGACCAGCCCGAGCAGCGCGGCCGGCACCGTGCTCGCCGCGGCGACGACGCGCTCGATCGGGACACCGATGCGCACCACGTTCGCGACCGCCTCGTCGAGCAACACCGTCGCGCCGGCGAGGCGACCGTCGGGTAGGCGGGCCGCCCCGTCGACCGCTTGCACGTCACCGCCCACCGCGACCGCGTCGCTCACGATCGCCACCGCCCGTGACGCCGCGAACACCAGCCGGACCACGGTGGGGTGGACGTGGACGAGATCGGCGATCAACGACGGTGTGAGCCGCTCATCATCGAGGGCCGCCCCGGCGAGTCCGGGCTCTCGGTGGTGCAGCGGACCCATCCCGTTGAAGACGTGCGTCACGACTCGGGCCCCTGCGCTCGCCGCGGCCCGAGCCTCACCGTCGCTGACCCGAGAGTGGCCGAGCGCCACGAGCACCCCCCGGTCGACGAGGTGAGCGATGGCCTGACCGCCCGGGTCGGCTTCGGGAGCGAGGGTCACCATCCTGATCACGTCGGGATGCGCGTCGAGGAGTCGGTCGAGCCAGGCCAGGTCCACCGGCCGGAGCAACTCGCGCGGGTGAGCCCCGGGCGCGTCACCGAGGAACGGACCCTCGAGGTGGGCGCCCAGCGTCACCGCGGCGCCGGCCTCGGCCCCCGCGATGACGGCCTCGAGTCGTCGCAGCGCGGCGTCGTACGCGTCGAGCGGCGCGGAGACCAGCGTGGCGAGGTACCCGCTCACGCCGTGCCGGGCCAGGGTCCGGGCGGCCCGATCCCACGCGGCGCCGTCGGCGGTCGCGAAGTCGACGTCGTCGACGCCGTTGACCTGCAGGTCGAGGTACGCGGGGGCCAGGATCGCGTTGCCCCAGTCGTCGGCGCCGCCCGGAGGCGCATGCCGGCCGACCTCGACGATGCGCCCATCCTCGACGGCCAGCCAGCCCGGCACCGGCGGCCCCGGCGGGCACAGCCCGGTCGACGTCAGGACGCTGGTCACAGTCACCCGGAACGGCGGACCAACGCGACGCGCAGGCGGGCCAAGCCCGCCAGAGTGCGCACCGCGCGGCGGGTGATCGACGTTCGCGACGGTCGCCGCTCCGACACCGTGACCGGGAGCGCCTCGACCCCCAACCCCGCGCGCTCGGCCCGCAAGATCAGCTCGGTGTCGAACAGCTCCCCGTCGGAGCGGCACGCCTCGGCGAGGGCCAGGACCCGCCCGCGGTCGAGGGCCTTCATGCCGTGCGTGTCCGACACCCGCAACCCGAACCCGACCCGCAGCACCGCCGCGAACCCAAACGTCACGAACCGGCGGGGCCACGAACGCTCGTCGTGCGCGTCGGGGGCTCGCTTCGACCCGACCACGATCGCCGGCGGGTCGGGCTCCCCGAAGCGGGTGAGCGCAGCGTCGAGGAACCCGAGGTCGGTGTAGTCGACGTCGAAGTTGACGACGACGTCCCCGGTCGCCGCCACCAGCCCGGTCCGCAGCGCCCGCCCGTAATCGGCCCGAGGCAGGGTGGAGAGCCGCACCTCGGGCGACGCGGCGGCGAGGCCCTCGGCGATGGCGCGGGTGTCATCGTGCGAGCCGTTCTCGACGACGATGACCTCGAACGACAGGTCCCGTTCCCGCAGCCCGGCGGTTACCTCGGCCACCGACGAATTCAGTAGCTCCTCCTCGTTGTGGGCCGGCATCACCACGCTGAGCCTCACGACAGCCGCACGTCGGGGAACGGAGGCGCCCCCGGCGCGGGGACCCGAGTCGCGGCCCCACCGCAGGTGATCAGCACCGCGACGCCCGGATCAGCCCGGAATCCGCCTTCTGAATCGACGAGGAGCGCGCGCCCTGCGGCGTCGACGTGGAGCTCGGAGCTGGGGTCCGCGGTCCACGCCCGGTACTCGCGCAGCGCCGCCCGACACAGCCGGTCGGTCGCCGACGCGTCCTCCCGGACCGCCAACCCGATGTCGAGCGCGGGCCGGCCGTCCTCGAGCTGCACCACCGCGGGATGCAACGCGAAGCGGGGCCCACCGACGACGACGCGACCCTGACGCGCCGCGGTCCAGGCGAACAGCATCGCGAACGCGTGGATCATCGCCGACTCGGCGTCGGGTGCCACTACCCGTCCGGCGCCGGTCGCGTCGCGCGTCGCGACGGGACGGACCTGCTGGACGAGCCGCAACGCGGCCAGACCGGCGTCAGCCTCTCGGGTGGCCTGCACCAGCCAGGGCTCCAGCTCGCCGGCGAGCGGGTCGTCGGCGGCGTCGCGGTAGGCGCGCTCGGCGCCGCGCAACACCGTCAGCTCGTCGCGCAGGCCCTCGAGCCGGTCCGCCCAATCCGGGTCGAGCAACGCCCGCTCCACGACCCCGACCAGCTGATGCAACAGCAGCTGCTCCGGGACCATCAACGGCCCGTCAGCGCAGGCGCGCGCCAGCGCCCCGAACGGCTCGGCCCGCGCTCCACCCACCGCGTCGATCGCCCGCCGCCAGGCCCCAACCTCGTCGTAGCCCTCCGGGTCGGCGAGGAACTCGGCTGCGGTCGCGAGCGCGACCTTCGACGCGTGAGGCTGGATCATCGGGTTCAACAGCACCCCTTCGACCTCGTCAGTGAAGTCTGGGGTTCGACCCCGGTACGGGCCGAGGTGCAGCTCGGCTTCCATCACCGCGTCGTTGACCGGGTAGTTGTCCCACAGCAGCAGCGGATGCGCGCCGAGCGCGGCCCGCCAGGCCCGCGCGTCGGCCGCGTCGATCCGCGGCGAGCACACCGTCGGGCCGGTCCACATGACGTCGACGTCGGACGCCAGCCCGGCCCCCAGCTCAGACAGGTACGGACTGGGCCGGGTCCCGATGTACTCGGTGGGGACCACGGTGAGCCGCGGCCCACCGATGCGCTCGATGAGCCACTCGACGAGCGCCACCTGTTCGGCCGCGAGCCCAGCCCGGTTGGGGATGTCGTCGAACGCCACGACCAGCCAGTCGACGCCCCGGGCCAAGAGCGGCTCGAGCTTGGCGACAAGTGCGGCCCGGTCCGTCCCGTCGCTGTAGTCGATGTCGAGCCCCGGGGAAACCGCGAACCCAAACCGCACCCCGGCGTCGGCGCACGCCGCGGCGAGCTCACCGAGCCGGGCCGCTTCGTCAGCGTCGTAGGGGTCGCGCCACTGGTCGCGATGTTTGGGGTCGCTCTTCGGCGCGTACACGTACGCGTTCATGCGCCGTTCGGCCATGAACTCGACGAGGTCGAGACGCGCGCCGTGGGACCAGGGGGGACCGTAGAAACCCTCGATGACGCCACGGACCGGAACCGGGCGGGGCACGGCGGTAGGCTACCGGCGCTTTCCGACGCGTACGCGTACCGCGATCGCGTCGCGGCATCGAGGGGGAGCGGAGCTGATGCCTGACATCTTGGCGACGCACGCGCAGGACCGACCGGACAGCCCCGCGGTCCTGGTCGACGTCACCGGCGGGGCGCACCCGTCCGCCACCACCTTCGGCGAGCTCAACGTGCTCATCAACCAGGCGGCGCACGGCTTCGCCGCGCTCGGCGTCCAACCCCAAGAGCGGATCGTGTGGTGCGGCCCGAACTCCCTCGAGGTGCTCATCACCATCCACGCCACCCGCAAGGCGGCACTCGTCGCCGTCCCCCTCTCCTACCGGTTCAACGCCGAGGAGATGGCGTACGTCATCGACAACTCTGACGCCACCCTCGTGGTCATCGACGCCGAGCAGGCCCCCCGGCTCGTCGAGGTCAGCCACGAGCTCCGCAAGGTGCGAGCGGTCGTCGTGTTCGGCGGGGCCACCCCACCCGGGTTCCACGCCTGGGACGACGTGCTCGCCGGCCAACCCGACACCGAACCCGTCGTCCCCAAGGCCGACTCGGCCGGCGGGTCGATGATCTACACCTCCGGCACCACCGGCAAACCCAAAGGCGCGTTGCGCACCACCACCGACCCAGCCACCGTCTACGCGCTCCTCGGTCAGCTGGCCTTGCGCCCCACCGAAGAGGTGCACCTGACGACCGGGCCCCTGTACCACTCCGGTCCGCTGGCCTGGGCGTCGCTCAACCACACGCTCGGCTGCCCGATCATCGTGATGCGCAAGTTCGACCCGTCATCGTGGCTTCGCCTCGTCAAGGAACACCGAGTCACCAACACCTTCTCGGCTCCGACGCAGCTCAAACGGATCGTCAGCCTCCCACCAGGCGAGCTGGCGAGCGCCGACGTCTCGTCGATGCGCAGCCTGGTGGCCAACGCCGCCCCGGTCCCGTACGCGCTCAAACAAGAGGTCATCGAGAAGCTCGGCGACGGCTTCCTCTACGAGGTGTACGGCTCCACCGAGCTGGGCGTCGTCACCGTCCTGCGCCCCGAGGACCAGCTTCGCAAACCCGGCTCGTGCGGCCAGCCGTACGGCAACATCGAGGTCCGCATCGTCGCCGACGACGGCACCGACGCCCCGACCGGCGATCCCGGCGAGCTGTTCATCCGCACCCGGCTCGCCATGGACGGCTACCACCGCACCGACGAACGGCTTAGCGAGCTCGACGACGGCGGCTGGAAGTCCGTCGGCGACGTCGCCTACCGCGACGAGGACGACTTCGTCTACATCTGCGACCGCAAGAAAGACATGGTCATCTCCGGCGGGGTGAACATCTACCCGGCCGAGATCGAAGCGGTCCTCTACGAGCATCCCCAGATCCTCGACGTCGCGGTGTTCGGCGTACCCGACGACGAATGGGGTGAACGGGTCTACGCCGTGGTGCAACCCAAGCCTGACGAGACCATCGACCTCGACGAGCTGCGCACCTTCGCCGCCGCCCGCCTCGCCGGCTACAAGCAGCCCCGCGACTACGAGCTGCGCGACACCCTGCCCCGCACCGACGCCGGCAAGCTCCTCAAACGGGTCCTGCGCGACGAGCACTGGCGCGACCGCGACCGCGCCGTCTGAGGCCGCCGCACCCGATGCGCCGCACGCTCGCCGAGCACGACTCCTTGGCGCTCCTCCACGATTACGGCATCCCGGTCGTCGCCGAGACGGTCGTCGCCACCCCCGCCGACGCGGCTCGCGCCGCCACCACCGTCGGGTTCCCGGTGGTCGTCAAAGCGGCCGGGGACCGCATCGCCCACAAGACCGAGCGGGGCCTGGTCCGGCTCGGGTTGCGCAGCGCGCCCGAGGTCGAGGCGGCCGCCACCCAGGTCCTCGGCGCCACCGGCCCCGAGGACGGCGCCGTCGCCCTCGTCGTCGCCCCGATGATCCGCGGCGCCCGGGAGCTCATCGCCGGGCTGCACCGCGACGACCAGTTCGGACCCTGCGTCATGGTCGGAATCGGCGGCGTCCTCGCGGAGGCACTCGCCGACGTCGCGATCCGGCTGGCGCCCATCGACACCCACGACGCGCACGACATGCTCGACGACCTCCGTGGCGGCGCGCTGCTCGGCCCGTTCCGCGGCGAGCCTGCCGTCGACCGTGACCGAGTCGCCGCGGTGCTGCTCGCGCTCTCGGACCTCGCGACCGCGCGTCCCGACCTGATCGCCGTCGACGTCAACCCACTCGTCATCGTCGACGGGGCTCCCGTCGCGGTCGACGCCCTCGTCGAGCTCGACTCGTGAAGCCCCGCCTGCCTCCCGAGCGGTTCCAGCCGCTCTTCGACCCGCGCGGGGTGCTCGTCGCCGGCGTGTCCAGCCATCCCGGCAAGTTCGGGTTCGTCGCCCTCCACAACATCGTCACACAAGGGTTCACCGGACCGGTGTTCGGCACCAACCGCGACGGGGGAGAGGTCCTCGGGGTCCCGATGCTCGCCTCGGCCGACGACCTGCCCGCCGACGCCCCCGTCGACCTGGTCGTGGTCTGCACCCCCGCCGCCGCGAACCCCGACCTGCTGCGAGGCTGCGCGCGCCGCGGTATCACCGCCGCGTTCGTCACCTCCGCCGGGTACGGCCAAGCAGGGTAGCAGGGCCGTGCCGACGAAGCCGACCTCGTCGCGCTCGCCGATGATCTCGGAATCCTCCTCGCCGGACCGAACGGTCAGGGGCTGGTGTCGACCCCGTCGCGGCTCTGCGCGCAGATCGTCGCCCCGTTCCCGCCGCCCGGCGCGATCGGGATCGTCAGCCAATCCGGCAACTTCGTGTCCTCGTTCCAGAACCTGGCCCGCGCCACCGGCGTGGGTGTCAGCCGCGCCGTTTCGGCCGGGAACGCCGCCGCGGTCACCGTCCCCGACTTCCTCGAGTACTACGCCAGCGACCCCGCGACCCGCGTCGGTCTCGCCTACGTCGAAGGTGTCGGCGACGGCCGCGCCTTCTTCACCCGGGTCCGCGACGTCGCGGCCACCAAGCCCCTCGTCCTCCTCAAAGGCGGCACCACGACCGGTGGACAACGCGCCGCCGCCTCCCACACCGGCGCGCTCGCCAGCGACGTCCGCATCTTCGACGGCCTGTGCCGCCAAGCCGGCGTCACCCGCGCCGATACCGTCGAAGACGCCTTCGAAGCCGCCGCCACGTTCGCGACCCAGCCGCTCCCACGCGGCCCACGCGTCGCGGTGGTCACCACCGCCGGCGGCTGGGGGGTCGTCACCGCCGACGCCATCAGCCGCTCCGACCTCGAGCTCGTCACCCTCCCCGACGAC
>DAIPLE010000278.1:0-2557 GCA_036769425.1 Actinomycetota bacterium | reverse complement strand
GGGTTCGACGGTGAAGATCAGGTCACCGCCAACAGCGTGCACGACACCACAGTCGCTGGTCTCGACGGCAAGCCGCGTCTGGCACCCGTTGGTCGACGCGAGCGTGACCGTCCGGGCCTGGCGGGGCGGACGGAGCAGCGTCCCGTTTGGATGCAGCGGCGTGTCCCCCGAAGCGGCGGCGGGACCGGTGAGCGCCGCCAAACCGAGCAGTCCGACCACCAGCGCGACCGCGAGACGGGATCTCGAAGCGACGGCGGAGAGGGCGCCAACGGCGGGTCGGCGACCGTGCCTCACACCCGCATGATCTGGCCGCCGTCCACATTGAGGACGTGGCCCGTGATCCAGCGCGCATCGTCGGAGAGGAGGAAGAGGCAGGCGTCGGCCATGTCGTCCGGGGTTCCCATGCGGGCGAGCGGCATCGTGGCCAACAGCTGGTCGATGATCTCGGCCGGGACCGTCGAGCGGGTGGCCTCGGTGTCAGTCGGTCCCGGCGCGAGCGCATTGACTCGGATTCCCATCGGTCCGAGCTCCCGGGCGAATGAGTGGGTGATGCCGTGCAACGCGAGCTTCGCGATGCCGTAGTACCCGGCTCCCATCCACGCCGCGGTCGACGACTGGTTGACGACCGCGCCACCGCCGCGCTCGGCCATCGACGCGAACACCGCCCGGGTACAGAGCACCGCGCCGGTCATGTTCACGGACATGAACTTGTCCCAGTAGTCCATCGGCATGGTCGTCAGCCCGTAAAGCTCCATCCCGCCGTAGATCGCCGCGTTGTTGACGAGGTAGTCGAGCCCGCCGAAGGCTTCGATCCCAGCCTGAGCCATCGCGAGCGTCGACTCCTCGCTCGAGACGTCGGTCCGGACCGAAACCGCCGTGCCCCCTGCCTGCTCGATCTCCTTCGCGACCCGCTCACCGGCTACGGAGTCGAGCTCGGCGACGACGACTCGGGCGCCATCGCGCGCGAGCGCTTTCGCGTACGCCTCACCGATTCCACGACCGGCACCCGTCACGACCGCTACTTTCCCGTCGAATCGCATCAGAGCCCTCCCACTCGATTGGCTGGCCGACCCTACCGAGCCGCCCACCGGCGAGCAGCCCGCGTTCCGGCCTTGCCGCATGCGGGAGCCACCGAGCCGGTCGGCTAAATCGGTCCGCAGACCGTCCTGACTTGGCTTGGCCGTTGACCTTGGGGGGCGCACAAGACGGTCACGGTGCCCTGCGCCGAGCGACCGTCACGAAAGCCGACGGTGAAGGTCGCGTCGAAGCCCCGGGTGTCGGAACGCAGCGTGCCGGTCAGCTCGAACGTCTTGACCTTGGCGTCGGGGACGCTCGGGGCCGTGAACACGATGGAGAACCCGTTCCCGAGCTTCCCGGTCACGGGCCCGAACGCCGAAGTGCGGGTCGCTAGCGACGGGTTCGAACCACCGAGCGTGACGGTGGCGTCGATGCGCCGGACCTGCTTGGCGCCGCCCCCGAAGAGGTCGCCATTGAGGTCCACGGTTGCGCTCAGTACCCCCGAGTTGGGGTCGACCCGCAGGTCGAGCGTGGCGGGCCCGGTCGTCTGAAAGGTCGTGTTCGTGAACATCCCGACGTAACGGCCGTCGTACTGCTGGGCCAGGGCGACCGCCGGGTTGGACGAACGCGGGATCAGTGTCGTAGCGGTCACTGACGACGTCGACGTCGTCGATGACGCCGCGGTCGGGGTGCTGTGACGGCTCGTCGCTCTTGTCGACCGGCTGCTTCCGCCCCCGAGGGCCACCAGCGCGACCGCGACCGCGCCCACCACGACGACGACGGCGACAACGCCGAGCGTGATACGCCGACGCCGACCTCGGCGCCGTACAGCGCGACGGCCAGGTCGCGGGGCCGACCCCGATGGGAACGCGCCCGGCAGGTCGGGCGTCACCTCGGTGCCCTCGGGACGAAAGGGCTCGTCCGTCACCCCGGGAGCGTAACGTCAGTCGAGCGATGACCAGCGTCGCTCAACGCGCCGGGTTCCATAACTCGCGTTTCGGCTCGTGTCGCACCCAATGGCCGGGGGCGACGATAATCACCCGGTGACCGTCGAGGTATGCCGGGGACCCGAGCGGTTTCACACCGTCCTCCCGTGGCTCGACTCGTGGCACAGCTTCAGCTTCGGAGAGCATCGCGACCCCTCGAACGTCGGGCACGGCCTCTTGATCGTGAACAACGACGACACGATTCGGGGAGGCGGCGGGTTCGGCGAACACGGGCATCGCGATATGGAGATCGTCACTTGGGTCCTCGAGGGTGCGTTGGAACATCGCGACAGCACCGGCACCCATGACGTGATCGTGCCGGGCCTCGCGCAGCGGATGTCGGCCGGTCGAGGGATCCGCCATTCGGAGATGAACGCGAGCGCGACGGACACCGTCCGCCTGGTCCAGATGTGGGTGCTGCCTGACACCCAGGGCGCCGAGCCGTCGTACGAGCAGCGCGACATTTCCGACGCGTTGGCCTCCGGGGTCCTGGTCCCGGTGGCCTCGGGTCGAGGCGACGATGGGGCGGTCACCTTGCATCAACGCGACGCCGT
>DAIPLE010000091.1:0-8345 GCA_036769425.1 Actinomycetota bacterium | reverse complement strand
CGAGGTCCGTCCCCTCACCACGATCACCGGAGAACACGAGTTCAACGAGGTGTTCCTCGACGACGTGCGGGTCCCGGTCGATCAGACCCTCGGTCCGGTGAACGAAGGGTGGCGGGTCGCGATGACCACCTTGGCCCACGAGCGAGGCGGGGTCGCCAAGCTCCACCTCGGCTTGCGAGCCAAAGTGGCGCGGCTGCTCGACACCGCCCGCCGGACTCCCCTCGGCGATGGTCGCATGGCGAGCGACGACCCGGTGCTGCGAACCCGCCTTGCTCGGGCCTATCTCCACGCCGAGCTGTTGAAGCTCATCTCGGACCGGGCGATCTCGGGTGAGCTCCACGGCCGGGCCCTCGGACCCGAGGGCAGCATCGCCAAGCTGCAGTGGAGCGAAACCGAGCAGCTCGTCGCCGAGGTCGCCGGCGACGTGCTCGGACCCGACGCCAACAGCGGGGAATGGGGCCGAGACCGGGTCATGGCCCGCTCACACACCATCGCCGGCGGCACCACTCAGGTGAACAAGAACATCATCGCGACGCGGATCCTCGGACTACCTCGCAGCTAAACCCCAGGGCCTTGGCGGCCATCCCCGCTCGGTGTGACGTGCGGGGACGCCGACGGTGTTCGGAGCGCGTTCGGTGGCGCTTGAGGGCCGGCACTCAGCGGAACTCATTGGGCGCATGGTTCCGAGAGCGGATAGTTGACGGGCGGGCCTAGCGAGGAGCCAGCTGAATGATCGGGATGACCCGTCCAGCCTTCCCGGCCTGCTCGCGGTAGTCGGCGTACTCAGGGAAGACGCGGTCAGCAAGATCCCACAGTCGTTGCCGCTCAGCTTCGTCCTCCATGATTTCGGCGCGGAACGGTAGGCCGCCGAAAACGACATCAGGCTGCTTGCGGAGGTTGTGGTACCAAGCTGGGTGCTTCGGCGACCCCGCTTCGACGCGATGATCGTCACCCGGTCGCCGTCGTGGAAGTAGAGCGTGGCGTTCCGACGCGGCTGACCTGTCCGCGCTCCTCGCGTCTCGAGCAGCGCGGTGGCAAGCGGCCCCGCGGTGCTGATCCGACCCCTCGTGAGCTTCAGCAGATGCGGGTCGACCTTCCAGGAAATGTTGACGGCGAGCCACGCGCCGGCCTTGGTGGCGGAGAACCGGCAGAGCGCGAGATACAGACGACCTCGTCGCTCATCCGGATCCACGTGGCGCAGCTTGGGGGTCTGGGCCATGGCGAGAAGAACGGTACTTCGTTGTCGCTTGCGTGGCGTAACGAGTCCCGCGACGTGGTGGGGTTTGGTCCACCGTGACTTGGTGAGTCTGCCGTTGCCGAGATGCCCGAGCCCCGTCGCGTCGACCAGGCCCTCTACCTACACCCCGCTCAGATCCGAAGAGCCGCTGAACGCCCCGAGGCGGCGGACCCATGTGTCGTGGCCCGGGAACGTCAGCTGACGCCGGCTCTCGCGGTGTGCTCGGCGGCTTTGGCCATGAGGTCGAGCGTGATGGGCCCGAACGCTTCGATCTTGGGGTTGTCGGCGCCGCCTTGTCGGTACCGGGCGTATTGCGCCTCGAGGACGATGGCGAGCTTGAACCGGGCGAGGATCTCGTAGTAGTCGATGTCCTCGGTTGAGCGGCCGCTCACCGCCTCGTAGTGCGCGAGGAGCTCATGGTGCGGTGGCATGCCCACCATGTCGACGTAGCCGCTTTGCGAGTCGTCGTCGCCTTCGCGGGGCCAGCTCATCGTGACCCAGCCGAGGTCGAGGAGCGGGTCGCCGATGGTGGTCATCTCCCAGTCGACGATCGCGGCGAGGCGCGCCGGTGCCCCGTTTCCGAACATGACGTTGGCGAACTGGTAGTCGCCGTGGATGATGCCGGGCTCGTACTGGTCGGGGGTGTGGGTACGCAGCCAGGCCGCGACGACGTCGGTGCCGGGAAGCTCGCGGAAGCCGTTCCGGTCGAGGTGAGACAGCCACCGGTCGACTTGGCGTTCGAGGAACCCGTCGGGCTTCCCGAAGCCTGCGAGCCCCCGGGCCCGCCAGTCGACCCGGGAGAGCCGGGCGATCCCGTCGACGAGCTGGATCCCGAGCCCGGCCCGGGCGTCGAGATCAGTGTCGAACGGCGCGGGCCAGGTGCGCCCGTAGCTCATCGGCGACCAGCCGTCGACGTGGCCCATGAGGTAGAAGCACGCGCCGATGACGTTGGGGTCGTCGCAGACCGCGACCGCTTCGGGGTGCGGGACGTCGGTGCCGTTCAACGCCTCGAGGACCCGGTACTCGCGCAGCATCGTCTTGTTGCGACCCTCGGGGACGATGCGAGGCGGCCGGCGTAGCGCCACCCGGTGCTCCCCGCGCCGGATCTCAAAGATCTCGTTCGAGGACCCTCCGCTGATGAACGTCGCCTCCATCGGCTCCCCGGAGCCGGGAAGGTCGCGGGCGTCCATCCAGGCGCTGAGCGCGTCGAGGTCGACGAGACCCTCGGTGCGCGCCGCGTCGTCGACGGTCTCCCAGACGTTGGACATGTCGGTCACAGCTCGGCGGCCTGATGCTCGAGGAGATGCGCGAACTTCTTGCGGGCCGCGGCGCGCCGCTCGGGGAGATGCTCGGGGGGCCAGAGCCCCTCGTAGGGCTGGTAGCGCTTGAGGACCTGACGGGCGATCGTCACCTTGTGGACCTCGGTCGGCCCGTCGGCGATCCCCATCACCGGCAGCATCGCCCACATCCCCGAGAGGGGCATCTCGTTCGAGACGCCGAGCGCCCCGTGGATGTGCAACGCCCGGTACAC
Organism: Actinomycetota bacterium; assembly: GCA_036769425.1. Taxonomy (GTDB): domain Bacteria; phylum Actinomycetota; class Acidimicrobiia; order IMCC26256; family PALSA-555; genus PALSA-555. The sequence goes on along the minus strand of DAIPLE010000091.1, from coordinate 5,577 downwards.
GATGTCGTGGAGCACCTTCGGGGTGAGGACCTTCACCGCGGCGATCTCGGTGCGGGCCTTGTGGCCACCGACCTGGTCGATCTTCCACGCCGTCTGCAGGACGAGGAGCCGGAACTGCTCGAGGTCGATGTAGGAGTCGGCGACGGCCTCTTGGACCATCTGCTTCTTGGCGAGCACCTCACCTTGCGTCACCCGGGACAGCGCCCGTCGACACATCATGTCGAAGGCCCGCTGGCACATCCCGATGGTGCGCATGGCGTGATGGACCCGGCCACCACCGAGACGGGTCTGGGCGATGACGAAGGCTTGACCTTCTCCACCGAGCAGGTTCTCGGCGGGGACGCGCACCTGGTTGTAGTGGACGTAGGCGTGTGAGCCCTCACCTTCGGGTTCGCTGCCGAGCCCGGTGTTGCGGATGATGTCGACCCCGGGCGTGGAGGTCGGGACGAGGAACATCGACGTGCCCTGGTACACCGAAACATCGGGGTCGGTGACCGCCATCACGATGGCGAAGTCGGCGTAGCGGAGGTTCGAGGAGAACCACTTCTCGCCCTCGATGACCCACTCGCCCCCGTCTTTCGTGGCTCGACACTTGAACTGGCCCGGGTCGGATCCAGCCTGAGGCTCGGTCATCGAGTAGCACGAGACGATCTCGCCGTCGAGGAGCGGCTGGAGGTACTTCGCCTTCTGCTCCTCGGTGCCGTAGTGGGCGATGATCTCGGCGTTGCCGGAGTCGGGCGCCTGGCATCCGAACACGCTCGGCGCCCATTGCGAGCGCCCGAGGATCTCGTTCATCAGCGCCAGGTTCAGCTGCCCGTAGCCCTTCCCGCCGAGGTCCGAGCCGAGGTGACAGGCCCAGAGGTCGTGGGCCTTGACCTGGGCCTGGAGGGGCCGCACCACCTCGCGGTGCACCGGATGGGACTTGTCATAGACGGCGTGCGAGCTGAACGCGAGGTCGAGTGGCTCGATCTCGGTCTCCACGAACTCGCGGATCCAGTCCAGCTTCGCTTGGAACTCGGGCTCAGTTGAAAAGTCCCATGCCATCGAACGTCACCTCACACTCATGCGGGTACCGCCAGGTTGGCGGTGCCGTCTCCACCCATTGGGAGCGGTGTCGGCTGCGGCGAGAGCCGCACCGTCGCGCCCACCATCTCACGTTCCTCGGCCGAGGTCAGCGTGGCCGGGTCGAGCACCTTGGCGTAGGTGCGGGCCCCCTCCACATCGCACACGAGGACCCCCGACGCCGGGTTGCCGTCTCGGTCGTGGATCACCGAGTACGCGGCGACGGTCGCTTCACCGTCGTACGAGTCGACGATCGCTCGGGGCGGATGCGTCGCGTCGAGCTCGCGCTGCACCCCGTCCTGATCCGGGGGCGACACCGGACCCGGCTCGGTGCTGTACACGCCGTAGACGTGTTTCGTCATGTGCATCCCGACGCCGCTTACCAGCCCGTGGGAGCCAGGGTCGGCGCGCAGCACGTCGGTCATGGCGGCGATCGAGTGGGTCATGTAGTTGCTGCCCGCCCCACCGTGGTACGGCAGCCCGCCGGTGACGGTCAGGGCCCGGTCATCACCATCACCGATGCCGAGCGCGTCCTTGGCGAAGTTCAGCGAGCTCGCGAAGCAGGAGTACAGATCGAGGTGGGCGACGTCGTCGACGCCGATCCCGGCGCGCTCGAGGGCGGCTCGAGACGCGGCGGCCATCGCCGGCGACCCCCAGAGGGGGTCGTGCTCCGCGACGTACGTCGCGTCGGTGGCGTAGCACCAGCCGCGCAGGTAGACCCGCTGGTCGGCGGGGACGCCGAGGGCATCGGCGGTCTCGTGGCTCGCCACGAGAACCGCGCTGGCCATGTCGACGTCCATGATCGAGATCATGTACTTGGTGTACGGGTAGCCGACGAGACGGTTCTCGGGACGGGGATCGATGATCTCGTCGGGGGTGCGGGCGATCGGGAACCAGGCGTGGGGGTTCTCGGCCGCGACGCGAGTCATGGGGGCGAGCATCTCGCCCAGGTCGTGGCGGTACTCGGCGAGCGCTTCGCCGCGGTGGCCGCGGCGGGCGTTGTCGAACACCGCGAACGTGAGCCAGGCCTGCATCACGTCATGGGCGAGCTCGGCGGGATGGAACGGCGCCTCCCACGGGTAGGGGCGCTTCTCGGCGGGCTTGAACGAGTACGGGTACCGCTCGCCACGGCGTTTGAAACGCCGTTGGGTGGCGAGCGCCTCCGCGCCGCAGACCAGGCCCAGGTCGCTCTCACCGCGCAAGATTCGGGCGGCCTGGTTCTGGACCAGGACCTGGGGGGTGGTGCCGCCGATCCCGGAGTACTCCTGGCGTCGCGGTTCGACGCCGAGTCGCTCCGCGAGCCGGCCCGGCGGGTCGTCGTACTGCCAGGTCTGACAGAACACGACGTCGATCGAGTCCAGGCGGTCGAGGGCCCGCCGTCCCGCGCCGCTGTCGTCGGCGGCCCGCTGCGAGACGTCGTCCCACATGGCCAGCGGTTCGGGTGCGCCCTCGTCGCCGACGTCGCCGGGATGCCAGGTGCGCTGCCCGACCCCGATGAGGCACGGGGCCCGGGGATCAACCGCCACTCGTGAGCTCCGAGCGGTGGCCGCGGCGGGTGGCGGGCCGGCGCCCCGTCACTTGCCCTGCCAGTTCGGGGGACGCTTCTCGGCGAACGCCTTCGGGCCTTCCTTGGCGTCTTCAGTTTGAAAGATGTACGAGGAGATCTTCGACTCGTTGCGGTACGCGTCGGAGAGCGACATCCCGAGGCCTTCCCACACGCTCTGCTTCGTCGCCTGCACCGCGAGCGGCGCGTTGGCGGTGATGCGCCGCGCGAACCCGTAGGCGGCGTCGAGCAGCTCGCCGCGGGGGACGATGGCGTTGAGGAACCCCATCTCGTAGGCCCGCTGGGCGGGGATCAGGTCGGCACAGAGTAAGAACTCCATCGCCTGCGGGAACGGGATCTGGCGGGGGAGCCGGACCGTTGTGCCTCCCCCGGCGAAGAGGCCCCGCTTGGGCTCCATCACCGCGAACTTGGCTTCGGGGCACGCCACCCGGATGTCGACACCGCCGAGCATCTCCATCCCCCCGGCGGTGCAGAACCCGTTCACCGCGGCGATGATCGGCTTCCAGATCTTGGCTCCCCGCAACACGGACTTGGTGCCGTCATCGAGCCGGTACCCGTTGAGCTCGTTCAGGCCCTCGTCGGCGATCTGGCGCTGCAGCTTGGTGATCTCGGGGATGTAGCGCTTCAGGTCGGCGCCGGTGAAGAACGCGTCGCCGACCCCGGTGATGATCGCGACCCACGCCTCGGCGTCGGCGTCGAAGCGCTCCCACGCCTCGCGGAGCTGCTTGAAATGCTCCATGTCGGCCGAGTTCTTGGCCTCCGGGCGGTCGATGGTGATCAGGACGATGTGCTCGTCGTCCCGCTCGTAGTGGATGGGCATCGGTCCTCCGCTGCGGCCCGCGGACCTGACACCGTAGTCAGGGTTCTGGGCGCCCCGATTGGGTCGCTTCAGCCCCCCAGGGCCCCCGGCCGACCGAGATGGAGGCCGGCGCGGCCCACCGGACGAGGGATCTGGAACCTGACGCCCTCGTCAGGGCCTGTGCGATGATCCCGGCGTGACCGACCGCCCGACCGCCTTGGTGACCGCCCCGTTTCGCGGGGAAGGGCTCGACACCCTCCGCTCGATCGCCGACGTCGTCCTCGACCCGTGGATCGACCACTCCCCCATCCGGATCCTGAACGGTGAGCAGCTGGCCGAGCGGGTCCAGGCCGAGGGCGCCGACGTGCTCATCGTCGAATCCGACTTCGTCCAGGGCCCGGTGCTCGACCTCCGGTTGCGGGCCATCGGGTCCTGTCGAGGCGACCCCAACAACGTGGACGTCGCCACCGCGACCGCGCGCGGCATCCCGGTGCTGCGAGCCCCGGGGCGCAACGCCGACGCGGTCGCCGAGCTGACCGTGGCGCTCCTCTTCGCCGTCAACCGGGGGCTGGTGCGCGCCGATCGCGACGTCCGCGAGGACCAGACCTACCGGGACGGGACGATCCCCTACCAGCGGTTCCGGGCCTGGCAGCTGGCCGGACGCACCGCCGGGATCGTCGGGCTCGGCGCGGTCGGTCGCGCCACCCGCTGGCGCCTCGAAGGGCTCGGGATGCGCGTGATGGGCTACGACCCGTACTCGTCCGAGGCGACGCATGCCCTCGATGACCTGCTCGACGAATCCGATGTGGTGTCCATGCACGCGGTGGTCAGCCCCGAGACGAAGGCCATGATCGGCACGGCCCAGTTCGAGCGGATGCGGGACGGCGCCGTCTACCTGAACACCGCCCGGGCGATGCTGCACGACACCGACGCGCTCGTCGCCGCGCTCCAGTCCGGGCACCTGGGCGGGGCGGGCCTGGACCACTTCGAGGGTGAGCATCTCCCCGTCGACCACCCGTTGTGCGCGATGGGCAATGTGGTCCTCACCCCCCACATCGGTGGCGCCACGTACGACACCGAGGCCAACCACTCCAAGCTGATCGCCGACGGTCTCGCGACGCTCCTAGCCGGCGGCAAGCCCGACAACCTGGTGAACCCGGAGGTGCTCACGTGAGTTCCACGACCCTGACCGCCGACGAGACCAAAGCCCAGCTGCTCTGGGTGGCAAAGGAGATGCTGCGCACGAACCTGGTCGAGGGCACAGCCGGCAACCTGGGTGCTCGGCTACCCGACGGCAACGCGGTGCTCACGCCGTCGTCGCTCGACTACACCGACATGACCCTCGACGACCTCGTCGTCTGCGACCTCGACGGCAACGTGCTCGAAGGGACGCGGGGTCCGACGACGGAGAAGGCTCTGCACCTCACCGCGTTGCGCGAGCACGACAACATCGCGGCGACGATGCACTGCCACGCGAAGTTCGCCACGATGTTCGCGCTGACCCGGACACCGATCCCGGCGGTGATCGAGGAGTTCGACGTGTTCGTCGGCGGCGACGTCGAGGTCGCCGACTATCGGACAACCGGAACCGACGAGCTCGCCGAAGAGGTCGCAGGACGCGTGGGGAAAAAGGCCGCGGTGCTCATGGCCAACCATGGATTGTTCGCGGTCGGCAAGACCCCCAAGGACGTGCTGCACATCGCGTCGCTCATCGAACGCACGGCGGAGATCGTGTGGGGGGCCCGGACGCTCGGCACCGTCGTGCCCCTGCCCGACGAGGTCAACCAGACGTTCGCCGGCTACTACCGGTTCGGTCGCACCGGCAAGATGTGACCGACCAGCCGGCGGGAGACCGTCCCGACGGTCGCGTCGGCTAGCCCGACGGTCGGGCGAGCTCGGCCAGCAAGGCGTCGTTTAAGCCTCGACTGGCGACGGTGGTTGCTTCGAGCTCGTAATGCCCACCGTCGGTGTGGTCGATCACGACCCGGGTCGACATCTTCCCCGGTTGGGTCTGGACCGTCAGGTCGGCCCGGTCCCACACGGCCAGGGTGCTGAGAATCTTCATGCCACCCCATCCGAGTTTCGTCTCGAGCGCGTAGAGCTGGTCGACGGTCACGGCCAGGACGGTCTGACGGTTGGACTTGAACATGGC
>DAIPLE010000090.1:0-8384 GCA_036769425.1 Actinomycetota bacterium | reverse complement strand
CTGTCAGAGATCTACGGCCTCTCGGAATCGTCGGGGCCCATGACCTGGACCCCGCTGCGGGTCAAGGTCGGCACCGTCGGGCCGCCCATCCCGGGCGATGACGTGCGCCTCGCCGACGACGGCGAGGTCCTCGCCCGCGGCGGCAACATCTTCCGCGGCTACCTGAACGACCCGGTCAAGACGGCCGAGGCCCTCGATGACGACGGCTGGCTGCACACCGGCGACATCGGCCAATTCGACGAGGACGGCTATCTGCGCATCGTCGACCGCAAGAAGGAGCTGATCATCACCGCGGGCGGGAAGAACATCTCGCCCGCGAACCTGGAGGCGGCCCTGAAGGCGTCTCCCTTGATCGGGCAGGCCTGCGTCATCGGAGACGATCGGCCCTTCGTGTCGGCGCTCCTCGTCCTCGACCCCGAGGTGGCACCCGAGTGGGCGAAGGCCCACGGCGTCGAGGTGGAAACCATCGCGGGGCTGGCCCACGACCCGGTGATGCACGCCGAGATCGAGCGCGAGGTCACCGCGGCCAACCAGCGATTCTCGAACGTGGAGCGCATCAAGCAGTTCACGGTCCTCGACGAGGAGTGGCTGCCCGATTCGGAGGAGCTGACTCCGACCATGAAACTGAAGCGCCGCGGGATCCACGCCAAGTACGCCGCCGAGATCGACGCCATGTACAACACCCCTCGCTGACCTCGCCGCAGGCCGCACCGGCCGTCGTCAGGTGTCGCGCAGCGCCTCGACCACGTTCGCCTCGATGCTCAACAGCGACTCGGGTGCGGGCCGGCTTCCGTCCCGGGCGTCGACGACATAGAAGGTGTCGACAACGTCATGGCCCAACGTGGCGATCTTGGCGAGCCGGATGTCGAGCCCGTCGGCCACTAGCGCCCGCGCGATGCGGTACAGGACCCCGATTCCATCGGGGGCGCGCACCTCGACGATCGCGGCGACGGGGGACTCGTCGGCGTGCACCAGGACGAGCGGGTCGGCGGGACGGGCAGCCCCGGGAAGCCGGAAGCGGCTGTAGGCCCGGGCCCGCTCGGCCAGGCGACCGTCGAGGTCGATGCGGCCCTCCAGCGCCTTGGTCAGCTCCTGCTCGAGCTCGTCTCCCGGCACCGGCTTGCCGAACAGCGCCTCGACGTCGAACTCGGCGACCGCGACGTCGGCGCTCGATGCGGCCCGCGCCGCGCGGACGTCTTGGCCGTGGAGGGACAGGAGGCCGACGCTCGCCGCGAACAGCCCCGGACGGTCTGGTCCGACCACCCGGACCGTCCCGTCGCGCACCTCGACCGTCGGCGCCGCCGGCGCCGGCCCCGGGGGCACATCGATCGGCGGGGGAGCCGTTGGGGCGGCGGCCTGGTCGGCGAAGGTCGCCCGGACGCTGTCCACGAGCTCCTGGATGAGTTCCACCCGCCACGGTGACCACGCGGTCGGTCCGGTGGCCAGCGAGTCGGCCTCGGTCAGGGCATGGAGCAGCTCGAGCGTCGCGACGCTGCCCACCTCGTCGGCCACGGTCTGCAGCGTCGCGGGGTCGGTGAGATCCCGGCTAGTGGCGACCTTGGGGAGCAGCAGATGCTGCCGCACGAGCTGAACGAGGACCGCCACGTCGTCGGGCTCATATCCCATGCGGGTGGCGATCTCACCCATGAGGACCACGCCGGCGTCGGTGTGGTCACCCGGGGAGCCCTTGCCGAGGTCGTGGAAGAACGCGCCGACGAGCAGCAGGTCGGGTCGCTCGACCCGTCGGGTCAACGCCGCGGCCTGCGCCGCGGCCTCCATGAGGTGGCGATCGACGGTGAACTGGTGGAACGCGTTGCGTTGGGGGCGGCTCCGTACCGTCCCCCATTCGGGAACGACCCGAGTGATGAGATCGAACCGGTCGAGGGTCTCGAGCACGACGGTGCCCTGCGGGCCGGCGCCGAGGAGGGCCACGAACGCGTCGCGGGTCTCGGGCGCCCAGCGATCACGGAGCGTCGGCGCGTGGTCGGCGAGAAGCCGCTGCGTGGTGCGGGCGATCGGTGCGCCGGTGTGTGCGGCGGCCGCGCCCACGTGCAGCAGGGTCGGTGCGGCGTCGGCGAGGCTCTCCTCGGCGAGGACGACCTCGCCGTCGCGTAGGACGATCCCGTAGCCGAGCGCGACGTCGCCGCCCGGGGACGACCGGCGGCGAGGACCGGCGAGCCCTGACCGGACCCGGTGCCACGCGTCGTCGCTGTGCCACATGATGATGCGTCCCGCCTGGGCGACGCGGGTCATGAGCGCGTCGGCGTCGGCGTCACCGAGGGCGGCGGCGACGTCGTCTTGCTGCTCGAGCCCGAGGACGTTCGACCGGCGTTCGGTGATCTGCTGCAACGCGACGCGGATCTCGAGGAGCGTCTCGCGTCCCACGGCGAGCGCGTCGTCGGACTCGACGACGTCGGTGGACACCGCGAGCGCGCCGAGGGCGGTGAGGTCCCGGAGCCCGCCGTGACCCTCCTTCAGGTCCGGTTCCAGGAGGAACGCCACCGCGCCAGCCTCGTCGTGGCGTTCGATCGTCGCCTCGTCGAGGGCGGGCAGTCGCCGCGCCGCTCGGCTGCGCCAGGCGTCCCGGACCTTGGTGATCAGGGTGTCGCCGAGGGTGGTGTCGCCGTGCACGACCCGGGCGTCGAGGAGGCCCATAGCGACCTTGAGGTCCCGGTCGGCTTCGGTGACCGCTTCGCGGACCGTGCGGACGCTGTGGTCCACCTGGAGTCCGGCGTCCCAGAGCGGATACCAGACCTGCTCGGCTAGGGCCGCGATGTCGCGGCGCCCCTGGTGAAGGAGGAGGATGTCCAGGTCGCTGCCGGGGCACAGTTCCCGGCGGCCGTAGCTGCCGACGGAAACGAGGGCGACGCCGTCCTCGGCGGGGAGCAGCTCGGCGAGCCACTCGTCGATGAGCGCGGCGTACGCGCGACTGAAGGCACTGCCCCGCGACGACGGGTCGCGGAGCAGTGCCTCCAGCCTGGGGTTAGAGCGCGTCCCGACCAGCTTCTCCGGTCCGGACCCGCACGACGGTCTCGACGGGCACGATCCAGATCTTGCCGTCTCCGATCTTGCCGGTCCGCGCCGATCCGGTAATGGCCGAAGCCACCTTCTCGGCGTCGGGGTCGTCGACGAGCACCTCGATTCGAACCTTCGGCACGTAGTCCACCTTGTACTCCGCGCCTCGGTACACCTCGGTGTGCCCACGCTGACGGCCGTAGCCTCGAACCTCGGAGATGGTCATCCCCGAGACCTCGAGTGCCCCCAGCGCCTCGGCGACGTCGTCGAGCTTGAAGGGCTTGATGACTGCGATCACGAGTTTCACGGTCTCTCCAGTCAAGCGGGTTCGGACCCGAGCGTGGCACCGGATGGTGTCTTTCCACCGCCAGCGTCGAGCTCGGTCGTGATTCCAGTGTGGGTCTCAGCCCGCAGGACGAAGTCGGGGTAACAGACCTGCCCGAACTCGCCCTCGTCCGTGCCCGCGATCTCGACCTCAGGCGACACGCGGATCTGCATGAAGCGCTTGGCGATGATGAAGATCACGAACGTGATGCCGAAGGCCCAGAGGAAGCCGACGCCGGCGTCGATGACCTGAGCGCCGAGCTGACTCAACGGGCCGTTTTTGCCACCGATGGCGCTCCCGTCGAGCAGGGCGGGGATGACGCCCCGCACCCCCTGAAAGACGCCGTTCCATCCGACGGACTTGGCGGGGTACGTGCCGTCGGCGAAGAGCCCGACGGCCAAGATGCCCCACAAGCCGTTGAAGCCGTGAACGGCGATCGCGCCGCAGGGGTCGTCGATCTTGGCCTTCTTGTCGAGGAACTCGACGGCGTAGCAGACGACGAACCCGGCGATGATGCCGATCACGACCGCGGCCCACGGGGCGACGAACGCGCACGGCGCCGTGATGGCGACGAGCCCGGCGAGCATCCCGTTACAGGTCATCGAGATATCGGGTTTGCCCCACTTGGCGTTCGTCCACGCCATGGCCACCACTGCACCCGCGGATGCGGCGAGCAGCGTGTTCACGGCGACGACGGCGATGCGCAAGTCGGTGGCCCCGAACGTCGACCCGGGGTTGAACCCCATCCACCCGAAGGTGAGGATCAACGTGCCGATGACCGCATACCCGAGGTTGTGGCCCGGGAACGCGTTCGCGGTCCCGTCCTTGTTGTACTTCCCGATCCTCGGTCCGAGGATCATCGCCAGCGCAAGGGCCGCCCACCCCCCGGTGGCGTGCACCACACCGGATCCGGCGAAGTCCACGGCGCCGTTGCCGAGGTGGAGCGCGCCGTTGCCGAGCTGGGCCAGCCAGCCGCCGCCCCACATCCACATGCCGTAGACGGGGTAGATGACGGCACCCATCGCGACCTCAGCGACGATGAAGCCGGCGAAGCTCACGCGTTCCGCGATGGCGCCGATGATGATGTAACCAGCGGTCTCCATGAACACGACCTGGAACAGGAAGAACGCCATGACGCCGACGTCGTAGCTGTTCCCGGACTGCAAGAAGAACCCGTGGAACCCGATCAACCCGGCAGTGCCGTGCCCGAAGATCCCGTTCAGTGGTGACGCCCCACCGAGGTTGGCGACGGGAGAGACCCCACCGAACTGGAACGCGAATCCGACGGCGTAATAGGCGAGTAACGCGATCACGAACGATGACAAGTTCATCATCATCATGTGCCCGGCGTTCTTCGCCCTGGTTAAGCCGGTGACCAAGAAGGCGAAACCGACCTGCATGAACAACACCAGGAAGCCCGTGACGAGCAGCCAGCTGAAGTTGATCGAGATGGCCAGATGGCCGGTGGTATTGGCGAGTGCATTGATCCCGACTTGGGAGAGCTCGACCTTCTTCACCCCGGCTTGCGCCAGGTAGTCGGCCGTCGCCCCGGTTTTCGAGCCGGTCGGGTCGGCGTGATGGTTGAACTGGCTGACGACGAAGAGCGCAATGAGCGTCATCAACGTCATCGCAAACAGCTTCTTGCCCCTAGACACTGCTTCCCTCCCAGTCCCGCCCGGAGGCGAGAAGGTCAAAGCGAGCACGGGAACTCCGCGCCGAAAGGGACCGTAAGAAAGGATCGCTTCGCGCCGCTTTCTTGTCGGTCAAGCGTGCGTTACGGAAATCCGTCAGGAATCTGACGGCTTGGTCCCGTCCCGCCCCAGGGGCATCAGGGGCCGTCAACGCCGCCGCTGGAGGGCCCCGAAGGGCCCAAGAGACCGGGTCAGCCGGCTCGGGCGGCGGCCCGGGTCGCCTTGCGGTACTTGATCGCCAGGTCGACGAGGTCGCTGACGATGGTGGCGAGGCGAAAGTCCTTCGGGGTGTAGATGGCGCTGACCCCGGCCGCGGTGAGCAGGCCCCGGTCGGCGTCGGGGATGATCCCGCCGACGACGACGGGGGCGTCGACACCGGCGTCGCGGAGGCGTTCGACGATCTCGGGAACCAGGGCCCGGTGGGAGCCCGACAGGATCGAGAGCCCCACCACGTCGACGTCCTCATCGCGGGCCGCGGCCGCGATCTGGGCCGGGGTGAGCCGAATCCCCTGGTAGATGACTTCGAATCCGGCGTCGCGGGCCGCGACGGCGAGCTGCTCGGCCCCGTTCGAGTGCCCGTCGAGGCCGGGCTTGCCGACCAGGAGCCGGATGGGGCCGCCGAGGTCCCGGGCGGCGGCATGAGCCCGTTGGCGGACCTCCTCCAGGTCCCCGATCGGCGCGGTCGTCACCCCACCGACGCCGGTCGGGGCGCGGTACTCGCCGAAGACTTCGCGCAGCGCCCCGGCCCACTCCCCGACGGTGCCGCCGGCGCGCGCCAACGCGATCGTGGCCGGCATGAGGTTCTCGTCGGTCGTCGCTCCGGCGCGCAGCGTTTCGAGGGCCCGGGCCACCGCGGTGTCGTCGCGGGCCCGGCGCCAACGTTCGAGGTGCTCGATCTGGGCGGCTTCGGCGGCGGGGTCGACGACGAGGATGTGCTCGGCGTCCTCGGTGACGAGGGGCGACGCCGCGGTCTCGCTGAACCGGTTGACGCCGACCACGGTGAGGTCGCCGTCTTCGACCGCTCGCCGGCGGGCGGCGTGGCTCTGCACCAGGCGGCTCTTCATGGCGTCGATCATCTCGAACGCGCCGCCACCCTCGAGCACCCAGGCCAGCTCGGCTTCGGCGGCGGTTTCGAGCTCGCGGGTCTTGGCCTCGACGACCCGGGACCCCTCGAAGAGGTCTTCGTACTCCAACAGATCGGTCTCGTAGGCCAGGACCTGCTGAATGCGGAGGGACCACTGCTGATCCCACGGGCGGGGGAGCCCGAGCGCCTCGTTCCAGGTTGGGAGCTGCACCGCCCGGGCCCGGGCGTCGCGCGACAAGGTCACCCCCAACGCCTCGAGGACGATGCGCTGCACGTTGTTCTCGGGTTGGGCTTCGGTGAGCCCGAGCGAATTGACCTGGACCCCGTACCGGAAGCGCCGCAGCTTCGGGTCGGTGACCCCGTACCGCTCCGCGGTGAGGCGATCCCAGAGCCGGCCCATCGCCCGCACCTTGCACATCTCCTCGACGAAGCGGATACCCGAGTTGACGAAGAACGACATCCGCCCGACCACGACCGGCAGGTCCTCCGCCTTGACCTGGCCCGACTCGCGCACCGCGTCGAGGACCCCGAACGCGGTCGCGAACGCGTAGGCGATCTCCTGCACCGGTGTCGCGCCGGCCTCCTGGAGGTGATACGAGCACACGTTGATCGGGTTCCACCGCGGGACGTGCTGCACGGTGTGACAGATCAAGTCGACGGTGAGGCGCCGGGACGCCTGGGGCCCGAAGATGTAGGTGCCCCGGCTGAGGTACTCCTTGACGATGTCGTTCTGGGTCGTCCCGGCGAGTCGGCCCGGGTCGATGCCCCGCTCCTCGGCGAGCGCCAGGTACATCCCCAACAGCCACATCGCGGTGGCGTTGATGGTCATCGAGGTGTTCATCTCCTCGATGGGGATCCCGTCGAAGAGGGTCCGCAGCTCACCGAGGTGCGGGACCGGGACACCAACCTTGCCGACCTCGCCCCGGGCGAGGGGATCGTCGGGGTCGTACCCGGTCTGGGTGGGGAGATCGAAGGCAATCGACAGCCCGGTCTGGCCCTTGGCCAGGTTGGTGCGGTACAGCTCGTTCGACGCGGTGGCTGACGAGTGACCCGAGTAGGTCCGCATCAACCACGGGTGGTCCTTCACCGGGTCCATTCTCGTCGCCTCCGGCGCTGGTGACGACCCCGATCGTGGCGTCTCAGCGCTCGTAGTCGTAGAAGCCCTTCCGGGACTTCCGGCCGTACCGCTCGGCGCTCACCATGCGGCGCAGCAGCGGCGCCGGCGCGTAGTTGGGGTCGTTGAACTCCGCGTAGAGCGCCTCGAGGATCGCCAGGCTGGTGTCGAGTCCGACGAGGTCCAACAACTCGAGGGGCCCCATCGGGAAGTTGCAGCCCCCCTTCATCGCGGCGTCGATGTCGTCGCGGCTGGCGACGCCAGCGTCGAGCAGCTTGACCGCGTTGTTCAAGTAGGGGAACAGGAGGGCGTTGACGATGAACCCGGCCTGGTCCCGCACGTCGACGACGGTCTTGCCGCACCGCTCGGCGAACGCCCGGGCCGTCGCCACCGTCTCGTCGGAGCTGGTGATGGCCCGAACCACCTCGACCAGGGCCATCATCGGCGCCGGGTTGAAGAAGTGGATGCCGCAGACCTGATCGGGCCGCCCGGTCTCCATCGCCAAGTCGACGACGGGCAGGGTGGAGGTGTTGGTGGCGATCACCGCCGAATCGGCACAAACCCGGTCCAACTCGTTGAACAGATGCCGTTTCGTCGCGAGATCCTCGACGACGGATTCGATGACCAGGTCGCAGTCGGCGAGCTCCCCGAGGTCGGTCGTCACCGACAGCCGCGCCAGGATCGCCTGCCGCTCGGCGTCGTCGAGCCGGCCCTTCTCGACCTGCTTGCCGAGCGACTTTTCGAGCCCGGCCACGAGCGCGTCGGCGCTGCCCTGGGCTCGGCTGCGAACCACGACCTCGAACCCGGCCTTCGCGGCGACTTCGGCGACGCCGGCGCCCATGATCCCGGAGCCGACCACTCCGACCCGCTTGACCTCCACCGGTGTCTCCTCTCGGCCGAGACGGAAGCCATCAGGTTACTGCCCAGTAGCAAGCCGTTGGAGGCGAAGGAGGCCGGCGCCGACCAGGCCCGCGCCCGCCAGCAGCAGCTTGGCGGCGGCGATCCACAAGGTGACGGTCTCGCCGGTGTCGCCGGTATCGACCATCGCGAGGAGCACCGCGCAGGCCACCCCCAAGACGAACAGGACGACACCGGACACGACGGCGGCCCGGGCCCGTCCTTCGGTGCGAAAAATCGGGTCACGGCGAACGGAAC
>DAIPLE010000089.1:0-8406 GCA_036769425.1 Actinomycetota bacterium | reverse complement strand
CCGAGACCAACGACGTGTGGGGCATCGCCCGTTTCTCGGATCCCGCCGCCCGCCAACGGCTCGACGACGTCGGTGTGACGTGCGTCGCCACCGACCTCGCCACCAGCGACTTCGCGGATCTTCCCGACGACTTCGACTACGTCTTGAACTTCGCGGTCGCAAAGGGTGGCGACGACGACTGGGACCGCGATCTCGCGGCGAACGCCGAATCGATCGGCCTGCTGATCGCCCGTTGTCACCGCGCGACCGCGGTGCTCCACTGCTCGTCGACCGCCGTGTACCAGCATCAGGGTCCCGATCATCCGTTGCGCGAGACCGACCCGCTCGGTGACAACCATCGGGTCATGTTCCCGACGTACAGCCTGGCCAAGATCGCCGCCGAGGTCGTCGCCCGCACCGCGGCCCGGGAGCACGACGTCCCCACCACGATCGCTCGTCTCAACGTCCCCTACGGCGACAACGGGGGCTGGCCCGGCTGGCATCTCCTCTTCATGCAGTCCGGCGCGCCCATCTCGCTGCACCCGGAACGGCCCAACCGGTTCAACCCGATCCATGAGGACGACATCGCCCGCACGATCCCGGCCCTGCTCGCCGCGGCGCAGGTCCCCGCGACCATCGTGAACTGGGGTGGTGAGACGTCATCGATCGAAGAGTGGTGCACGATCCTCGGCGAGCTCACCGGCCTCGAACCTCGGTTCGAGGAGACCACGAACACGCTCGGCTCGGTGACGATCGACCGGACCCGGCTCTTGGACCTCGCCCCAGCCCCGGAGGTGACGCTGCGCGACGGTCTGCGTCGCCTCGTCGCGGCGCGCCACCCCGACCTGCTGCAGTAACGCACGGTGAACGCCCCGACGGTCATCGACGTTGACGGGCACGTGTTCGAACCCGACGAGCTCTGGGAGCGCCATCTGCCGTCGGCGTTCCACGACCGCAGGCCCCGCATCGTCCGCGACGAGCGGGGAACGACCCGCTACGAGATCGAGGGCCGCCAGATCCCGCCGGGGGTCGGGGTCGGCGCCTGGGTGCCCGAAGGGATCGTGGAGGCGTCCGTGCATCGCGACGGCGCGATCGACCCCCGGCTGCGTCTCGCCGACATGGACGTCGAGGGCATCGACGTCGCGGTCCTCTACGGGACGGCCAGCCTCGGGTTCTGGGGAATCACCGACCGCGACCTGGGTCGGGCGTGCTGCCGGGCGTACAACGACTGGCTCGCCGAGTACTGCGCCACCGACCCAACCCGACTCAAAGGCACCCCTGCGCTCCCACTCGCCTCCCTCGACGACACGCTCGACGAAGCCCGGCGAACGGTCACCGAGCTCGGGTTTGTCTCGATCACCGTCCCCTGCTGCGTCGGACCGCAGAACCTCGACGATCCCGACCTCGATCCGCTGTGGCGTCTCGCGGAAGAACTCGACGTACCCGTGGGCGTGCACGCCGGCGGGCCCCGCTTCGCGCACCGCCGCTTCGTCGACGCGTACGCGACGCTCCACGCGCTCGAGTTCGCCTTCGACATCATGTTCGCCGCCGCGACGCTGGTCTGCGGCGGTGTCCTGGAACGCTTCCGTGCTCTCCGGGTGCTCCTCTTGGAAGCGGGCGCGGCGTGGGGCCCGTACCTCTTCGAGCGGCTCGACGAGCACTACGAGAAGCGATCCGACGAGATGCCCGGCATCACGAAGCGGCCGAGCGAGTACCTCGCCGATGGTCGCCTCGTCGTCTCCTGCGAGGCCGAACGTCACCTCGGGCACGCGCTCGCTGGCCTCGGAGACCACGCCGTCGTCTTTGCTTCCGACTACCCGCACTGGGACGCCGAGTTCCCGAACTCGGTGCGGGCCATCACCAGCCACCCCGATCTCGACGAGGACCAGAAGGCCGCGGTCCTCGGTATCAACGCCGCCCGCGTCTACGGGTGGACCATGCGATGACCGACGTCGTCCTCGTCGACGTGGACGAGCGGGTCGCCACCCTCACCCTCAACCGCCCCGAGGTTCGCAACGCCATCAACGGCGAGCTCGGCGCCGCGTTGGCGCGAGCCGTCGGCGACAACGAGGCACGCGACGACGTCGACGTCATGATCCTCACCGGCGCCGACCCTGCGTTCTGCGCCGGTGCCGACCTCAACGAGATCGGCGCCGGGCGCGACCCGGCGGGATTGCTGACCGATCCGAACGACCCGTACCGACGAGACGAGGTCGGCAAGTTCGCCTTTCGAGGCCCGTTCCCACCCCGCACCAAGCTCCTCATCGGGGCGATCAACGGCCCCGCGATCACCGGCGGTTTCGAGCTCGCCCTCAACTGCGATCTTCTTGTCGCCTCCGAGCGGGCTCGCTTCGCTGACACCCACGCTCGGGTTGGGGTCATGCCCGGGTGGGGGCTCACCGTCCTCCTCGTTGAGGCGGTCGGGCTCCGCCGAGCCCGGGAGCTCAGCACCACCGGCAACCTCTGTTCCGCCGAGCAGGCCCTGACGTGGGGTCTGGTGAACCACGTCGTGGCCCACGACGAGCTCCTCTCGTTCACCCGCCAGCTCGCGCTCGCCGCGGTCCACAACGACACCGCCGGCGTTCGTCGCATGCTCGCGACCTATGGCCAGATCGCGGCGTCGGTGTACGACGCGGGGTGGGCCATCGAGGACGACGTGAACCGCGAGTGGTGGACCCAGACCTTCGACCCGTCCGAGCTCGCCCGACGTCGCGGCGGGGTCATCGCCCGGGGTCGGCGCCAGGTCGACGACCGCGACCGAACCTGAATCACCCGCGGGGCCGAGCCGATCCGGGACGGATCCTCGGTTGGCCTCAGCGGAGGAAGTCGCGTGCCAGCTCGGCGAGCCGATCCGGTTCCTCGAGCGAGAGGGCGTGTCCGGCCCCGTCAATGACCTCGAGCCGGGCGTCGGGCAGACCGCGTTGCCAGGCGGTCGCCTGGCCGACCGGGGCGACCCGGTCGTCGGCGCCCCACACCACCAGCGTCGGCATCCCGATGCGGTCCAGCCGGCCGGCGAGCTTCGGGTCGCACAGCTGTGGCGCCCGCCACCCCAGCGCGGCGGCGCCGCCTAGTCCCCCGAACCACCGCAACGCCCGCTCGCGGGGGAGCTCGTCGGGCAGGGCGTCGAGCGCCACCGGGCCGTCCGGGTCGGCGAACAGCACCCCGCGCACCTCTCCGAAGCCGCCGACCCCGCGTGGCGCCGCCGCGCCGAAGAACAGCACCCCGGGGGCGTCTCGCACGTGGAGCCCGAGAGGGGCCGCGAGGACCAGCCGGCGCACCCGGGTGGGGTGGCGCAACGCGAACTCGGCCGCCAACCAGCCACCAAACGAAGCCCCCACCACGTCGACTGGCCCGATCCCGATCTCGTCGAGCAGGTCGACGAGGTGAAACGCGTGGTCCTCCACATCGGCGCGAGGGCCGAGGCCGTCGGAGCCCGCGTAACCGGGAAGGGCCGGCGCCACCACCGCGGTTGAACTGGCCAAGCGGTGAAGGAGCTGGGTCGGCGGGTCGGGCGGCAGCGCGCTGTGCACGTCGGCGAGGCCGTGCAGGTAGAGCAACGGTTCGCCCGAGCCGATGCGCGCCAGCTCCACCCGCCGGCCGGCGACGGTCACCGAGCTCACCTGCCGGCCGCCAGCGTCGCCGCGGCGCGCTCGCGCACCCACGGCACCACCTCCTGCGCGTAGCGCTCGAGACTGCGGCGCGCGAGCCCGGCCGGCAGGGAGCCGAACGACAACAACCCCAGCACGGTCCCGATCCGATGGCG
Source organism: Actinomycetota bacterium (assembly GCA_036769425.1). GTDB lineage: Bacteria > Actinomycetota > Acidimicrobiia > IMCC26256 > PALSA-555 > PALSA-555. The sequence continues at coordinate 4,664 of DAIPLE010000089.1, read as the reverse complement.
GAGCACGAACTCGAGAAGCCGTTCGCGCACCGTCTCGACGCTGCCGACCATCGGGTACGTCTCGAACAGCGCCCCGCGGCCGTCGCGGTGGCGGTCCGCGGTGGCGCGCAGGTCGGCGAGGAACTGGACCAGGGCCTCGGGTTCCAGGTATCCGGGGGGCATCCAGACCTTTCCGGCGCCGACGAAGCCGGCCGCGAGGTTGCCGGCGAAGTACGCCAGGTGCGGCGCGGCTTCGGTCCGGGCCTCCTCGTCGGTGTCGCCGACGTACACCGTGGTCAGCCAGCCGAGCTTCTCCGGTTCCACCGGGCGCCCGGCGCGCTCGACCGACTCCCAATATCGAGCGGCTTGTCTTCCAAAGGTCTCGGGAGGCGCGTAGTACGCCACACCGATGTACCCAAAGCCGCGCTCGGCGCAGAAGTCGATGGTGCCGGGACTGCCGAGACCAGGGATCCAGACCGGCGGGTGGGGCTGCTGGACCGGGCGCGGCCACGGGTTCACGTACGGGAGGTGGTACCAGTCGCCGTCGAAGGAGAACGGCCCCGGTTCGGTCCACGCCCGGACGACCAGGTCGACCGCCTCCCGGAACCGTCCGCGCGCCTCGGTCGGGTTCACGTTGTACGAGTAGTACTCGGGTCCGCCTCCGACGACGAGACCGGCGATGAGACGCCCACCGGTGAGCGCGTCGAGCATCGCGTACTCCTCGGCGACCCGGATCGGCGGGTTCCATAGCGGCAACGCGTTGCCGAGCACGCAGATGCGGACTCGCTCGGTGCGTTGGCTCAACGCCGCCGCGATGAGGTTCGGGGAGGGCATGATCCCGTAGGCGTTCTGGTGATGCTCGTTGACCACGATGCCGTCGAGCCCGAGGGTCTCGGCGGCGACGAGCTCGTCGAGGTAGCGGTCATACAGCGCGACGCCACGCTCGGGGTCATAGATCGCGTTCGACAGGGTCACCCAGGCCGCCTCGTGCTCGCGGAGGAACTCGCGCGGCGGCGGCAGGTACGGCCAGGGCATGAGATGGAAGAAGAAGAAGTTCACGGCGACGTGACCGTATCCGGCGGAGTAGGTTCCCGGCGACGGCCGCGACCACGGAAGAGCGGTGTGAACGCGACTCCTTCGACGCTCGACGGTCCCCGCCCGGCCTGTCGACGCGGGAGGCCGCGGTGAGCGGGCCCGCCGCCGGTCGGTTCGTCGGCCAGTCGGTGCCGCGCCGAGAGGATCCCCGCCTCCTCACCGGCCACGGGCAGTACGTCGACGATGTCGTCCTCCCCGGGATGCTGCACGCGGCCTTCCTACGCAGCGATCTGGCCCGGGGACGTATCACCAGACTCGACGTCGATGCGGCGCGCGCGATGCCGGGGGTACGGGCCGTGCTCACCGGAGCCGACCTCAACGGCGGGCTCGGGTCGATGCAGCCGACGATGTTTCAGACCGATCCGCCGCCTTCGCCGTGCGCCCCCCTCCGGCCGCTCGCTGAGCACGACGTCCGGTTCGTCGGCGATCCGATCGCCCTCGTCATCGCCGACAGTCGGTACCTGGCCGAAGATGCCTGCGAGCTGATCGAGGTCGACCTCGAGGCCCTCCCACCCGTCGTCGATCCCGAACGCGCCGCCGAGGAGACCGGCGAGCTCGTGCACCCCGAACTCGGCGCCAATGTCGCCCAGCAGGTCGAGTCGCCCGCCGACCCCGAGCTCGACGCGATCTTCGACACGGCCGCGCACGTCGTCACCGAGACGATCGTCCAGCACCGTCACACCAACGTTCCCATGGAGACCCGGGGGGTCGTAGCCGGCCACCAACCGGCGACGGGCGAACTCGACGTGTGGATCTCGACCCAGAACCCGCATGAGGTCCGCCAGGTGTGCAGTCGCATGCTCAGGGTCCCCGAGCACCTGGTCCGGGTCCGCATGGGCGACGTCGGCGGCGGCTTCGGTCAGAAGTACTTCGCGCCCCGCGACGAGCTGGCGGTCATCGCCGCGGCGCACCGGCTCGGCTGCACCGTCAAGTGGATCGAGGACCGCCGCGAGAACCTCATCGCGTCGAACCACGCTCGCGCGGACCGGATGACCGTGCGCATGGCACTCGACGACGCCGGGCACATCCTCGGCGTCCATCTGGACCACCTCGAGGACTGTGGCGCGTATCCCGTCGGTGGAACCGGGGGGATGGGCCCGTTCGTCGCGATCCTGTTTCCCGGCCCGTACCGGATCCCGAAGCTGGGGTTTCGCAGCACCTCGGTGTGGACGAACACCTGCGGCCGGGGCGCGTACCGGGGACCGTGGATGATGGAGACCGTCGCGCGCGAGGAGATGCTCGACCTCGCGGCCCGCGCCGTCGGGCTCGACCCGCTGGAGCTGCGGCGTCGCAACTGCATCGGACCCGACGAGCTCCCGTTCACAACCGCGATGGGCATGGTCCTTGACCACGTCACCCCTTCCGCGACGCTCGAGCAGGCGGTCGAGCTCATCGGCTACGACGCGTTCCGCGCCGAACAGCGACGCGCCGCCGCTGACGGGCGGCTGCTCGGCATCGGCATCGGTCTCTACGTCGAGCCAACCTCGATCGCGTCCGGCAACCTCGGCGTCGAGACGGCGACGATCCGCGTCCAACCGAGCGGCACGGTGACCGTGTATCTGGGGACGGGGTCCCACGGCCAGAGTGTCGAGACCACGATGGCCCAGGTCGTCGCCGAGCACCTCGGGGTCGACTACGACGACGTCCTCGTCGTCCAGGGCGACACCGCCAGCGCCCCCTTCGGTGGCGGCACCGGTGGGAGCCGAACCGCGGTCGTGGCCGGCGGCGCGGCGAGGGAAGCGTCGCTGCAAGTGCGCGAGAAGGCGGTGCAGATCGCGGCGCATCTCCTCGAGGCCGCACCCGAGGACCTCGAATCCGGGGACGGTCGGCTGTCGGTGCGGGGCACCCCGACCCGGGGGGTGTCGCTCGCCGAGGTGGCACGGGTGGCGTTGAACGCGCCGCTCGAGCTGCCGCCGGACATCGCACCGGGTCTCGAGGCGACCGTCAGCTACCAGGCACCGCCGATCACCTGGTCGAACGCCTGTCACGTGTGCACCGTCGAGGTCGATCCCGCCACCGGCAAGGTCGAACTGCTGCGCTACGTGGTGAGTGAGGACTGTGGCGTCATGATCAACCCGATGGTGGTCGAGGGCCAGATCGCCGGGGGCGTCGTCCAAGGGATCGGCGGGGTGCTCTACGAGCACCTCATCTACGACGAGGACGGCAACCCGCTCACGACAACCTTTCTCGACTACCTGGTGCCCACCGCGGCGGAAGTTCCGGCGATCGAGTACGGCCACGTCGAGACGCGCTCCCCGACGCCCGGGGGGCACAAGGGCATGGGTGAGGGTGGGGCGATCGGGTCGCCGCCGTGCGTGTTCAACGCCGTCGCCGACGCGTTGGCGGCCCGGGGCGCCGTGATCACCGAGCAGCCCCTCACGCCCAGCCGCATCCTGGACGCGTTGAGCCCCTGACCACCGCGGCGCCGCGACCCGCTGGTCGTGGGGGCGCCCGGCGCTACGGGGCGCCGTCGAGGAGGCCGGTCAGTCCGTACTTGGGGAACGGGCCGAGGAACATGTACTCGTGTAACCCGTACCCGACGTCGCCGGTGTTGGTCTCGAACCGGGCGGCGGAGTCGACGATCCCGAAGAACCGCTCGGCGTTCGCCACCGTGTCGAGGTCGACACCCTGGACGGCGAGATCACCTTGGTACATGCCGTGACGCCAGTCCTGATCCATCCCGTAGCCAGTGCCCACACCGATGTGGGCCTCGAGCAGGGGAGTCACGTCGACGTCGAGGGGCCCGCCGGGGGCCTCGGGGAACGACAGCACCGCGTGCTTCACGATCCGGGTGCCGGACCGGAACTCGTGGGCGTGCTCTGGTCGTCCGAGGTCCTCGGGGGGCCGGTCGGGGTCGTTCCACACCCGGGTGGCGTCCACCAGGTTCCGGGTCCCATCGGGGCTCTCGGAGCAGATGTAGAGGATCGAGTAGTCGTCGAACTGCATCGGCGCGTAGTTCCACATGCTCATTGACGGGGCGGCTCCGGCGGCGATCCCCGGCGGTTCGGGCTCACCGACGGGACGGACACCCCAGGACCGGTCCCGTGTGCCACGCCAGCGGTCGCCGGTCACGTCGATGGTCTCGTCGCCGATCGTCACCGTCCCGGCCCAGAAGCCGGTCTGAGCGAATCGTTCGGTGTCGAAGGTGACGCGCTCGAACGATCGGATGTAGTGGCGCGCTTCGAGCAGCGGAGGGATCGCGCCGGTCCACGTCAGGTCGAACGAGAGGCCATGGTCGTTGGGGTCGAGCACGTACCGGACCCGTTTGAGGCCCTCGAGGACCTCGATGCGGAACGGCCCCACCGAGAGGTTCATGCGGTCGACGCCCAGAGCGCGCGAGGCGCGCACGACGCGGTGCAGTGACCCTCGCCGCACTACGGCGAACGCGTCCTGTACCGACAGGTTCGGGTATTGGCCCATGCCCATGATGAGCATCAGGTCGTCGTCGGAGCCGTGGAGCATGAAGTAGTAGCGGTCGTAGAAGTTCCGGTCCGACGTCGCCGGGTGCCGTATCACCTCGGCGGTTTGGTGCACCGGGTAGTCGTCGAGTGGTGACAGCGCGGAGGTCATGGCCGGAGACTATGGGATCA
>DAIPLE010000277.1:0-2602 GCA_036769425.1 Actinomycetota bacterium | reverse complement strand
GTTGAAGAGGACCCCGATGGCGGCGAAACCGAACCGGCGCCCCCCAGCCCCTACGACCGGCCCGGGGCCTGGTTCGTGGTGCACACCTACGCCGGGTACGAGAACAAGGTGAAGCAGAACCTCGAGCAGCGCATCCGATCCCAGCACGCCGAGGACCAGATCTTCGAGGTCGTCATCCCGATGGAAGACGTCATCGAGTTCAAAGGCGGCCAACGCCGCGTCGTCCCCAAGAAGGTGTTCCCCGGCTACGTCCTGGTCCGGATGCTCATGAACGACGGGTCATGGCGAGTCGTGCGGGACACCCCCAACGTCACCGGGTTCGTCGGCCCGAGCGGCCGCGGCGAGAAACCCACCCCCCTGTCACGCAAAGAGGTCGAGGACATCCTCGGCGTCGCCAAGCCCGACAGCCCCGCGGCCGAGAAGAAGGTGAGGCCCCGTTTCGAATTCGAGGAAGGCGAGCAGGTCCGCGTCACCACCGGGCCGTTCGCAGACTTCAACGGGGCCATCTCCGAGATCGACATCGACCGCTCCAAGCTCAAGGTCCTCGTCAACATCTTCGGGCGTGAGACGCCGGTCGAGCTTGAGTTCGGCCAAGTCGCCAAGCTCTGACCCGGCTGTCCACCACCACACCAGGAGCACCAGATGGCAAAGAAGCGGCTGGCGGCCGTCGTCAAAATCCAGATCCAGGCCGGTCAGGCGACCCCGGCGCCTCCCGTCGGCACCGCCCTCGGTCCCCACGGCATCAACATCATGGATTTCTGCAAGGCGTACAACGCCGCGACGGAGAACCAGCGGGGCCAGGTGATCCCGGCCGAGATCTCCGTCTTCGAGGACCGTTCCTTCACCTTCGTCACCAAGACGTCACCCACCCCGTTCCTGCTGCGCCAGGCCGCCGGCATCGAAAAGGGAGCCCAGAACCCCCGTCTCGAGAAGGTCGGCCAGGTCACCAAGACCCAGGTCCGCAAAATCGCCGAAACCAAGATGCCCGACCTCAACGCGGTTGACCTCGACGGGGCCGTCGCCCAAGTGGCAGGCACCGCCCGCTCCATGGGCATCGAGGTCGTCGAATAGACCTCGACCGAACGTCGGGCTCGGCGGAGGACCTCGCCGCCGAACCAGCCCACCACCGAGGGAGTCCGAGGAGGACGACATGACGAAGCACGGCAAGGCGTACGCCGACGCCACCCAACGCTACGAACGCGACCGGGTGGTGAGTGCCCGCGACGCCCTCGAGCTGGTCCGATCGCTCGCCCCGGCGAAGTTCGACGAGACTGTCGAAGCCGCGTTCCGCCTCGGCGTCGATCCTCGAAAAGCCGACCAGATGGTGCGAGGCACCGTCTCGCTTCCGAACGGCACCGGCAAGTCCGTCCGGGTCGCGGTCTTCGCCGCCGGCGACGCCGCCCGAGAGGCCGAAGCCGCCGGGGCCGACATCGTCGGAACCGACGACCTCGTGGCCCGCGTCGAAGGAGGCGACCTCGACTTCGACGTCGCGATCGCCACCCCCGACCTCATGGGAAAGGTCGGCAAGCTCGGTCGGACACTCGGACCCCGCGGGCTCATGCCGAACCCCAAGACCGGCACGGTCACCACCGACGTGGGCAAAGCCGTCCAGGAGTTCAAGGCGGGCAAGGTCGAGTACCGCACCGACCGGAACGGCAACGTCCACGTCCCCATCGGCAAGGTGAGCTTCGACACCGACGCGCTGCTCGACAACTACCACGCGGTGCTCGACGAGCTCACCCGGGCCAAACCGGCCGCCGCGAAAGGTCGCTACATCAAGGCGGTGTCCGCGGCGTCGACCATGGGTCCCGGCGTCAAGATCGACCCGGCCGTCGGGCGCGAAGACGACTCGCCCCACGCCACCTCGCCCGGGTAGCCTCTCGCCCACAACTGAAGTCGTTGCCGCAGACCTTCGGTCTCCCCGCCCCGGCGAGGAGGTAATGGGCACCGTCCCGCCGAACGAGGCGACCTCGCTCGCACGGGGTGTCTCGTGCTCCTGTTCCGGGAGCATCCGCGGCACCCCGTTTCGTCGTCTAGGGAGCAGTGATGGCAAGGCCGGACAAGGTGGCGGTCGTCGAGGAGGTGCGCGACAAGCTGCGCGACGCCGATGCCGCCGTCCTCACCGAGTACCGAGGACTCACCGTCTCCGAGCTGGCCCAGCTGCGGGGGACGCTGCGCCCCTCCAGCACCGAGTACAAGGTCTTCAAGAACAGCCTGGCCCGCCGTGCCGCCGAGGCCGCCGGTCTCGCCGAGCTGCTGCCCTACCTCGAGGGACCCGTCGCGATCGCGTTCGTCCACGGCGACGCGGTCATCGCGGCCAAAGCCCTCCGAGACTTCGGGCGTACCAACCCGGCCCTCGTCATCAAGGGAGGCCTGCTCGGCCCTCGGGTCCTCAGCGGCGCCGACGTCGAGACTCTCGCCGAGATCGAACCCCGCGACGTCCTCCTTGCCCGACTCGCCGGAGGCTTCCAAGCGCCGCTCACGAAAGCCGCCGGCCTGTTCCAGGCGTTCACCCGCAACCTCGCCTACGGGGTGCAGGCCTACATCGACCAGCGCGTCGCCGTGGACGAACGCGATCGCGACGGGTCCCTCGAGGTAGGGC
>DAIPLE010000009.1:17033-22447 GCA_036769425.1 Actinomycetota bacterium | reverse complement strand
GTTCACAGAGAGCTGGTGCCGGTATCGCCGAGGCGCGTGAGCGGGTCGGCGGTGAACCGAAGGCCGCTGGGCAAGAAACGATCGTGTAGTACGTCGACACCTTGGTTGACGTGCTCGGGGAGTTGGAACCATTCGTCGAGCACAGCGCGGGCGGTGTCGTCGTCGATCACGGTGCTGTCCCAGAGCACCTCACCTCCACTGACGGTGATCGTGAACGTGAAGAACGAGCAGCACTGCTCCTCGAGGTTCGCGAGCTGACGTACCCGAACCTCGATGCCATCGCCAGCGCGGAATCGGAACCGTGTTCCGGCGACTGTTCGCTCACGGCCGACGAGCGCGTCGGCGAACAGCCGACGGTACGACTCGGCCCGCTCCTGGACCGTGTCGGGTGCGCCGGCTAGATCGCACACCACTGGGATCTCGGCTCCTGAGGGGATTGTCTCGGTCGTCAAATTCGCCCCTGGATCTCTTCGGTCTCGGACTACCGCCGATCGACCGAAGGACTCGACGGTCGGCCTGTCGGTGGCGGTGCCCGCGTTGCACGCGCAGCGGTCGTTGCACGCTCCGGTGTGCGGTTGTTCGCTGAGCCGGCCACTGAGCTCGGTCAACTGCGAAGCGAATTCGGCCAGCTCCGAGATCGCGTGCTGCGTGTGGACCAGCTTGACGGCAACGACTTCTGCGAGACGTGATTGGACCGGCGCGCACTCGTCGCCGTCCCACAGCTCGACCAAAGCGGTGATGTCCTCCAGGGTGAGGGCCAGTCGCTTGGCCCGGGCAATGAACCCCAGCCGTTCCACCGAACGGTCGTCGTAGAGCCGGTAACCCGCATCAGAACGCCCCACCGGGCGCACCAGTCCGAGCTTGTCGTAGTAGCGCAATGCGGACGACGCGAACCCGGTCCTTTCAGCGACTTCAGAAACCGTGTATCTCGCCATGCACCCGAGGGTAAACCCTCGACTCGACTCGAAGGTCAACTCCCTCGGCCAGGCGCCCGTCCGCCGACGGGTGCGCACCAGGTCCCTACCCGGCCGCCAGGACAGCGCACGAGAGCCACACCGACCAGCGCGCCACGAGAGCGACCCTCTCCCTGCAAGCGGTGCACCATCGGCGCGCAATGAGTTGCGAGCCGCGACGCTCACCCTGGCAAGGTGATCGCCGCTCCGGCTCGAGACCGTTTCGACGGCTGGAGTCCAAGTCAGCGGCTCGCCCGCATCGCTCGAGACGGCTCAGACCGCTGGCATCCGCTGCCTCGGAGGAGCAGACGGACACCGCCACTGACGCTCAAACGCTCTAGGGTGCCGCCATGATCTCGACGATGGAACGGATCGGCCTGAGCGCGCACCAGTGGCTGTACGAGAAGACCGACGGGCGGGTCGGCGCGAGCGTGGGCGGCCGACCAATGCTCCTGCTTCGCCACGTCGGGCGGAAGACCGGTCAATCCCGCACCTCTGCGCTCCTCTACGTGCGCGACGGCGACAACTACGCGGTGATCGCCTCCAAGGGCGGCGACCCGAAGCACCCGGGCTGGTTCCACAACCTGACCGCGAACCCCGAAGTCGAGATCCAGGTCGGGCGGGAACGGATTTCGGTGCGGGCGCGGGTCGCCGAAGGCGACGAGCGGGCGCGCATCTGGGCGAAGGCCAACGAGGTCAACAAGGGCGGGTACGACGTCTACCAGACGAGAACCGACCGGAAGATCCAGGTGGTCGTGCTCGAACCGCGCTGACGGACGGCGCCCGGCTCGTCCGGCCAACCCGCGCTCATCCCAGCCCCGCACGACCCACACACCTCAAAAGCTCATCCACACTGACAACACATCCGACAGCCCAAGCTCACCAAAGCCAGAGACAACTCCCTCAATCCCACCTACTGAGCTTCCCTCGATTTCGCGGACGGGTGTGGTGTGGTGATCGTGATGATGGACTGGTGGAGCGCATGGGCGGGCAACGCTGTGAGCGCTGAGATCGGCGAATGACGCCGTTACGGACGCTCGGTATCGGACCGGGCGTGAACACCGGCGATGACGTCCCCCATGACGTTCACCGAGTCGGCGCGGGTCACGAAATAACCGAAGCCCCACCGCTGGTGTGCTGCCACGATCTGGTGGACCATTTGCGGGACTGATCCGAGCAGCAGGAATGGCGTCTCCAAGGCGTCCTCTGCGGTCAGGCCCGGGACTCGCTCCGCGATTCGCCGAGCCGCGTCCCCGCGGTTGTCAGTGACCGCCACGACCTGCACCAGTGCGCTGAGTTCCGGCTGGCCACGCGATCCGGCCGCGTCCCCGATCATCTGCAGCCGTCTCTCGAGCGACGCGGCCGACCAATCAGCCTCGTGGCGATCCCCATCCGCCAACGTCCGGCCCAGACCGGTCAGCCCGGCACCGTCGGCTTCCCGCGCCGCGAGTCGGAGCACCGCGGCACCGTTGCCGCCGACCACGATCGGGACGCGAGCCTGACGAGGATGGGGCGCACAGGCGGCGTCGCGCAGCCGGTAATAGACACCCTCGAAGGTCACGGACTCGCCGTCGAGGAGCCGACGGAGCAGGGGCACCGCCTCGGCGAGCCGAGCGACGCGTTGCTTTGCGGGCTCAAACGCGACGCCGCGCGCCTCGTACTCCGGCTGGGCGTGGCCCGCGCCGAGCCCGAGTTCGAAGCGGCCGTCGCTCAGCACGTCGAGCGTTGCCGCGGCACGCGCGAGGAGCACCGGGTCGTGGAAGTCGTTGTTGAGCACATACGTCCCGACTCGCAACGTCGTGGTCGCGTCCGCTGCCGCTTGCAAGGTGACGAACGGGTCAGGGAGACCGACATGGTCAGGGACGAGCAGCGTGTCGAAACCGACACCCTCGGCCCGGCGGGCGAGCTCGACGAGCGACGACCTCGAATCGGCGGCCACGACCTGGATTCCGAACCGGATGCGCCCTGTCGCCGGCGTCGCTGTCACCCGTGCAGTATCGCCCGACCCGATCATGACGTCCGCCACACTGAACGGATGGGCGACCTGCTCCTCGACACCACCGTCGAGCCGCTCGGCAACGGCAGATTCCGTGCCCTGGTCCGTCGTGACTGGGAGATCTGGGGCCCCATGGGCGGCCACATGGCGGGCCTGGCGCTGCGGGCCGCCGGTGTCGACAGCCCCTTCGCCCGGCCCGGCGGCCTCTTCTGCCACTACCTCGGCGTTGCCGCGTTCGAACCGGTCGACATCGTCGTGACACCCCAGCGCCAGGCCCGGACGGCATGCTCGCAACACGTCTCGATCACCCAACACGACCGTCTGATCCTCACCGCCGAGATCTGGAGCGTCGGCGACGTCGACGGGCTCGAGCATCACGTCGCCCGCGCACCTGCCGTCTCCGCCGTCGACGAGCTCCCATCCGTCGAGGAGCTCGTGCCCGACGAACCCGCGCCGTACCCGTTCTGGGACAACGTCGAATCCCGTCCGTTGGACTTCGAGCAGCAGTGGCCGCCACCAGGCCCGCTGCCGCCGATCTGGCGAAGCTGGGTTCGTCTCCGTCCGACGCCGACCTTCCACGACCCGTGGGTCGACGCGGTCCGCAGCGTGATCCTCGTCGACGTTCAAAGCTGGCCCGCCGCGCACCGTCCCCACGCCTGGAGCGAACCGCCGTTCATCGCACCCGGCCTCGACCTATATGTCGCGTTCAACGAGCCGGCCCCCGAAGCCGAATGGCTGCTCGCCGACGGCGACGCACCGACCGCCGGTCACGGTCTCATGGGATGGTCCGGGCGGCTGTGGTCACCGCCAGGACGGCTCGTCGCTTCGGGTGGGGGACAGCTGCTCTGCCGGCGGGTCCCCGCCCCCGCCTGAGAACCGAGCCGGAGCAGACTCAGGTCATGAACCGGATCGTCGCGGTCGTCACCGCCGCGGCCGCGCTGACCGCGACCGCGGCGTCCACCGGGTCGCCCCCGGTATCAGCCGGCGCCCTTCGCTCGTACGTTCACGCCGTCGAGCCCATCCGACTCGGGGTCAACGACCTCCTCGAAGGCGCGGACCCCATCCTCGAGTCCTATCGCGAGCACCGGTCGACGGGAGATCAGGCCGCCGCGGCCATGGACATCCTGGAGCGACGATTCGCGTCCTACACCGTCCAGATCAACGCCCTCATGCCGTCGAATCGCACGTTGGCGCGCCTCCACGCCCCCTACGCGCATACCTACATCCTCGAAGACGCCTACCTGAGCGCACTGACCGCCGCGCTCCCCGGCGGAGACTTCTCCACCCTCCCCAACACCCAAGCCGCCCAACGCGCCGCGATCATCGAGTGGCGAACCCGACTCGAAGTCATCAGTCGTCAGAACCACATCCGCCTGCCCGGGGACCTGCAACAGGCCGGCCGTGGTGAGATCGCGCCGGCCGTCTCCGGCGCCAGCTGAACCACAATCCATCGGTCGGCAGCCCGGGTCACGGCGCGTACAGTTCGGTCGTGTCGCTCGCGGTACTCGACTGGCGGCGCCGCGTCGCCGCGCTCTACACCGAGGTGCGAGCGACCGACGACCGCGCCCGCGCGCACACCATCTGGCGCCAAGAGCGAGACCGCCTGTTCGCGGACCATCCCGCGTCGCCGCTGCTCGCCGCCGACCGCGTCGCCTTCGCCGGGCTGCGCTACGCGCCCTATGACCCGACCCTGCGATTCACCCTCGATATCGACACCACCGGCGTCGCCGTGGACCTCGAGGTCCCAACCGGCACCGACGGCATCGTCACCTTCCGGCGGGTCGGGCAGGTGCCGCTCCCCGGCCTCGGGAACCTCGACGTGTGGTGGCTCCTCGGATACGGCGGGGGACTCTTCCTCCCGGTCAAGGACCCGAATCCCGAGACCTACGGCGGTGGCCGCTACGTCCTCGACACCGCCAAGGGCGCCGACCTCGGCGGTCACCTCGACCCCAACGGGACCGCCACGCTCCTCATCGACCTGAACTTCGCGTACAACCCGTCGTGCGCCTACGACCCGGCCTGGGCCTGTCCACTGGCCCCGCCGGGCAACACCGTCGACCGACCCATCAACGCCGGTGAGCTGAACTCGTGAGCGGGCGCCGCGTCGCTCCCGATGGCCCCGGGCGCCACCGTGTGCGCGCCCGGGACGCTCGATCAGTAGCCGTAGCCGCCGGAGCTCTTTGACCCACCGGAGGAACTCGAGGCCTTCGCCTTGGTCGCACCGATCAGCTTGGCCCCCTTCTTGTCGAAGAACGCGCCTTGCATTCCGAGCGACTGGTGAAAGCGGCAGAAGAACGCGATCGCGCCCGGACCGGGGACGTTCACGGTCACGGTGACCGAGTCACCCGGGTTGAGCACCTTGTCGATGGACTGGCTCGGGACGGTGAACGTGTGCATGTTCTGGCCGCCGTTCTTGACCGTCACGGTGAGACTGGTGGTCCCGGCTGGGATCTTCACGAACGTCG
>DAIPLE010000009.1:0-16933 GCA_036769425.1 Actinomycetota bacterium | reverse complement strand
CCTCGATCGGTGTCAGAGTCCGTGGAGTACTACGGACCAGGTCGGCCGACGGATTGGTGTTGACCGCGGGACTGGCGGTCCGGGGTCGGTCAGCCTCGAGGTGGACCCTGGTCGACCCGGGCTTGGAGCGCCGCGAGCTCAGCGCGGGAGTCGAGCGAGACGAGCCACCAGGTCACACCCGCCGCCTCGTACTCCGCGATCGCCCCCGATGTGGCAGCCGACGTCGGCAGTGCCACCTCGAACGGCGTGTCGACGGTTCGGTGGTAGTCGATCTCTCGTCGCAGGTCGGTGATGTCGGCGACTCCGACCCGTCCGACCGGGACCACGCCGTCCCAACGCGCCGCGCGTCGCAGCGGCACCCGGTGTGGCCACACGGACGCGCACCAGATCGGGATGCGCGGCTGCTGGTGAGGGGTCGGGAGCTGCAAGACATCGTCCACGGTGAGGTGCGACCCGCGGTACGTCACCCGCTGACCGGTCCACAGTGCGGTGACGATGTCGAGGCCCTCGTCGAGGAGCACCGCCCGTTCCGTGTCGGTGGTGGCCGGCTCACCGAACGCCGTGAACTCTCGGTAGTGGTCGGTGCCGATCCCGACGCCGAGGACGGTTCGACCCCCCGCCAGACGATCGAGGGTCGCGGCCTCGCGCGCCACCTTCCATGGCCGACGGCGGGGGAGCGGCGTCACGAGCGGGCCGATTTGGAGGTGCTCCGTGCTCACCGCGATCGCACCCAAGATGACCCACGGATCGCAGGCGGGCAGGTCACCGGCGTGCATGAGATGGTCCCAGACGAAGAAGCCGTCCCAGCCCGCGGTCTCGGCCCGGAGCGCCAGGTCGACCAGGGCATTCGGTTCGCCCAGGGCCCCCAGCTGCGGGACGTGCAGACCGAACCGCATGACTCGCACCGTATCGGTCCGGCCTCACGGCCGACGCGGTCCCGGCTCGCTGTGTCAGGCTCGGCGTCCCGCTTGGGCGCTCCGCCCGACACCGGGTCCCGTGAAGGTCGTTCGCATGCAGGTTCATCTCGTCGACGGGACCTATGAGCTGTTCCGCCACTACTTCGCAGTGCCGGAGCACCTCGACCCGGACCGCGTCGACGTGGGCGCGACCCGAGGGGTGGTCGGCTCGGTGCTGCAGCTGCTCGAGGATGGCGCAACGCACGTGGGGTTCGCCACCGATCACGTCGTCGAATCGTTTCGAAATGACCTCTGGAACGGCTACAAGACCGGCGTCGGGATCGAGCCGACCCTCCGGGCACAGTTCTCCATCGTGGAAGACGCGTTGCGCGCCCTCGGTGTCGCGGTGTGGGCCGAGATCGAGCTCGAAGCCGACGACGCGCTCGCCTCAGGAGCCGAGGTCGCGTCCGGCGATCCAAGGGTCGAGCGGGTCGTGATCTGCACACCAGACAAGGACCTCGGTCAGTGTGTCCACGACCCCGAGGTTGTCCAGCTCGACCGTCGAAACGCCAAGTACATCGACGAGGCCGCGGTCCAGACCAAGTTCGGGGTTCTCCCGCCGTCGATCCCCGACTGGCTCGCCCTCGTCGGCGACAGCGCCGACGGGTTCCCCGGGTTGCCCGGCTGGGGCGCCAAGTCCGCCGGTGCCGTCCTCGGGCGGTACCCCCACCTCGAGGACATCCCGGACCAGGCGAGCGCCTGGGACGTCGACGTGCGCAGCGCGGCGCGCCTCGCCGCGACCCTCGTGGAGCAGCGCCCGCTCGCAGAGCTGTTCCGCGTGTTGGCCACGCTGCGGACCGACGCCGAGGTCGGGACCGTGGACGACTGGCGGTGGGCCGGGCCGACCGACCGGTTCGATGCCTGGGCGACCAGGCTCGGGGCTCCCGGCCTCGCGCGACGCGCCGAGCGTCTCGCGGAGCGTCGGGCCTGACGATCGACATCGAAGAGAGGAGCTCGCATGGGACTCGAAGGACGGGTTGCGCTCGTCACCGGAGGAGGGCGGGGGATCGGAGCCGCGGTCGCCCGTGGCCTCGCCGCCGACGGCGCCGACGTCGCGGTGAACTATCGCCGAGATGATGCGGCAGCCCAGGAGACCGTCGCCGCCATCGAGGCGCTCGGTCGCCGCGCCCACGCCTACCAGGCGTCCGTCGATGACGCCGACGCCGACACCCGCATGGTCGAAGCCGTCCTCTCAGACTTCGGATACGTCGACATCCTCATCAACAACGCCGGGATCGCCAGCCGAGGCCAGCGGACCCTCGACACCGACCCCGCCGAACTCGAACGGGTCTGGCGCACCCACGCCTTCGGTGCCTTCATCCTGAGCCAGCTGGTGCTTCCCGGGATGCGGACCCAGCCGCGCGGTGACATCGTCATGATCTCCAGCGTGGCCACCAGCTTCATGGCCGGCCACTCGGTGCCGTACAACGTCGCGAAGGCGTCGCTCGAGGCGCTGGGCCGCACGCTGGCCAAGGAAGAGCGCGAGCACGGCATCCACGTCAACACCGTCGCTCCCGGACTCGTCGTCTCCGAGATGGGACGGCGCCTGGTTCGGGCCACTCAGGGCATCGAGGACATCCACGACCTGGACCGCCGGTCCCCGTTCGGCCATGTCTGCACCCCCGAGGAAGTCGCCGACGTGGTGCGCTTCCTCGTCTCCGACGGGGCCCGCTACCTCACCGAACAGCGCCTCACTGTGGACGGCGGCACGTTCTGAACCACCCCGACGGGCGTGGAGAAGGGATCCGGCCGATCGGCGGCACCAGCCCGCGGGCCTGACCCGCCAGGCGTGTGCCCCAGGCTCGACCAGACGGCGCGTTTGTGCAGGTCAGCGGCCATCCCTGGGGATGTCACACCTCCGTGTGACGCTCTAGCCATGGAGCTGGTCGCCATTGTGGTGGCGCTCGTGGGACCCGCGCTCGTGGCGGTGGTCGCGTGGCGGGTGTTGCGCCGCCAGGACGCCGATTCACGCCACCTCGCTGCCCAGCACCAGCAGGTCTTCGCCGAGCAGCGAGATGCCGCGGTGCAGGCCGCGATCGATCACGTCCTCGTCCACAACCGCCAGGCGCTGATCGCCGAACGCGAGTTGGCCGGCAAGGACCTCGACGGCAAGAAGTCGTTGATCGATCAGCAGCTCGCCACCATGACGGCGAAGCTCGACGACGTCTCCACGATGGTCCAGCAGGTGGAGGCGGAACGGGCCCGCTCGTTCGGTGAGCTGAACGCCCAGCTGTCACGCCAGCACGAGGGGCTCGCGGCGCTCCTCCACACCACCCAGAGCCTCCGGGAGGCCTTGTCGAGCACCAAGGCTCGAGGTCAGTGGGGCGAGCGGATGGCCGAAGACGTGCTCCGCCTCGCCGGATTCGTCGAGAACGTCAACTACCGCAAGCAGCGGCAGCTTGATACCGGCCGTGGAATCCCGGACTACACGTTCTTCCTGCCCAACAATCTCCTGCTGCACATGGACGTCAAGTTCCCGCTCGACAACTACGTGCGGTTCTGTGACGCCACCTCCGACCTTGAGCGCAAGCGGTACCGCGACGACTTCCTCCGTGACGTTCGGGCCCGGGTGCGCGAGCTCAGCGATCGGGACTACGTCGACCCCGGCGGCGGAACGGTCGATTTCGTGCTGCTCTTCATCCCGAACGAGCAGCTCTACGCGTTCATCCACGAGCAGGACGAGGGCATCCTCGACGACGCGGTCCGACACGGTGTCGTCTTCTGCTCTCCGCTCACGCTCTTCGTCGTGCTCGCACTCATCCGCCAGATGGTCGAGAACCTGCGGCTCGCCCGAACCTCGGACGAGATCCTGAGCCTCCTGGGCCAGTTCTCCGAACAATGGACGAAGTTCAAAGGCCAGATGGAAAAGGTCGGACAGCGGATCGACGCCGCGAGCAAGGAGTACACCGCGCTGGCCGGGACCCGCACGAACACCCTCGAGCGTCCCCTCCGCCGCATCAACGAGCTGCGAACCCGTGACCTCGAGCTCGTCGAAGATCCAGGCTCGGACGAGCAGCCGCCCCTCGCCCTGGAGGCCTGAGCGCCCCGACCGACCGGTGCGTCGCCCGGGCACACGACGACCGCAGTCTCGGACGCCACCGGTACCCTGAGATGGTGCAGCGACTCTTCGCACTCGCCGTTCTCACCGTCATCGTCGAAGTCACGGTGATCATCGAGGTCGGCCAGCGAATCGGGGCGCTCAACACCGTCGGGCTGCTCATCTTGGTGTCCGCGGTCGGTGCAGTGATCGTCAAGGCCCAGGGACTCACCGCGCTGCGTCGGGCGATCACCGACGTCGAAGACCGCCAGGTACCCGCCGCGGCGCTGGCGGATGCGGCGTTGCTCACCGCCGCGGGCGCCCTCGTGCTCATCCCCGGCTTCGTCACCGACGTCTTCGGGCTGGCGCTGCTCGTTCCGCCGATCCGGTCAGGGGTGCGCCGCGTCCTACGCCGACGGTGGTCCAAGCGCTTCGTCGTACAGGGGTACGAACTCGAGGCCTGAGTCAGTACGGGCCGTCACAGCACGAGTCCCGCCAGCCGCAGACCGGACAGCGGTAATGCGCGTGTTCCTCGCGCATCGCTGCGCCGCACTGCCAGCACATCGTCGAGAGGTCCTGCGGTGCGGACCCTCGACATTCGGGATTGGCGGGGTCGGTCCCGGTCCCGGTCGCGATCTCACCGTAGCGACCAGCGCCTCACCCGACGGTGATCTCAGATCCGAAGGAGCTCCGGCGCGACCGGACAGTTGACATGGGCGCCGAGCCGGGCCGGCACGTCGAGACCCCACGGCCCCGCAGTCTGCGCCGCCACCGTCACGTCGATGGCCTCCACGCTGGAGTCCTCGCCCACCTGCTGACGGAGGACATCGAACAACCGAGCCGGCAAGAGCCGACCAACCGGCACCACGAGCCACAACGCGACGCCGTCGAGGGAACGGTGCAGATCGCCAACACCACGCGGCACGATCGCGGTCGTCGGTCCCGCGGCGAGGACCTCGACGAGCAGGTGACTCGGCGACGCGGCCATCGCCTCGACTTCGTCGACGACCCGCACCCGACGATCCGCAGCTCGAGGCGGCCGGTAGTCGGTGCGCACCACGACGATGTCCAGATCGGGCCGCTCGGCGAGGGCCTCACCCGTCACATCGGGCCAGCCGAGGACCGCGATCGGCTCGTCGTGAGGGAACGGGAGCAACGACGAGAGCCGCGTCGCCGTGCGGTCACGTTCGAGGGCCCGCACCGCGTCGCGAGCGCCGCCGCTCGGGTCAGTCGCGGTGAGGACCTGCGTGCACAACCACCACAGCGGACCGCTGCTGGGACGATGGGCGAGGAGTCGTCGACACACCGTGACCAGCTGCGTGGGATCAGCCGCGAAGTCCGCGAGACAGTCCGCGGCCTCCACGACGAGGCCGGTGTCGTCCCCCGCATAACGGGCGAGGGCGCGGAGTCGCTCGAACGGGAGCACCGGCTCTAGCGCCCGGCTTGGCCTGCGGGCTCCTTCGGAAGACCGAGCACCCGCTCGCCGACGATGTTGCGCATCACCTCGTCGGTGCCTCCCGCGACCCGCATTCCCGGTATCCCGAGCACGAACTCCGACCAGGCGAAGGTGCCCCACTCGCCGCTGTCGGCGATGAGACGCGGTCCGAGGAGCTCCCCGAGGGTCTGCGCGACCCGCTGCATGTTCTGGGTGAGCGCAAGCTTCGCGATCGACATCTCCGGTCCTGGGAGCTGACCGGCCCGGATCTTGGCCATCGCCCGCAGGTTCGTGTACCGGGCCACCGTCATCCGGACGTAGATGTCGGCCAGCCGTTGGCGCACGATCGGGTCATCGGCCAGGTCGTAATGGAACGCCAGCTCGCGCAACCGAGTCAGGCTGAGACTGAACCCGGCCGCCCCTCCACCCCCGATCGATGCGCGCTCGTTCATCAACGTGGTGAGCGCGACCGTCCAACCCTCGTCGACGTCACCGAGGCGGTGGGTGTCGAGGACCCGGACATCGGAGAAGAACACCTCGTTGAACGAAGCCCCGCCGGTCATCTGCCGCAAGGGACGAACCTCGACGCCCGGCGCCTTCATATCGACGAGGAACATCGTTAGACCCTTGTGTTTCGGCTTGTCCGTGGACGTGCGGGTAATGATCTCCCCGATGTCGCTGTAATGCGCCCCCGAGGTCCACACCTTCTGACCGTTGAGGATCCACTCGTCGCCATCGCGCTCAGCGCGCGTCTGGATACCCGCGAGATCGGAGCCGGCGACGGGTTCGGAGAACAACTGGCAGGCGATGATGTCGGCCCGGTACAGCGGCGCCAGATAGCGGCTCTTCACCTCCGGGATGCCATGGGCGAGGATGGTCGGGGCCACCATGCCGAGCCCGATTCCGAAGATGGTCTGGGACTGGGTCGCGTACCCGGCAGCGACCTCCCGGTACGCCCGCTCGTACGCGGCGGGGAGTGCCCGCCCGCCGTACTCCTCGGGACCGGTGATCCAGCCGAATCCGGCGTCGTACTCCGCCGCCTTCCACGTCTTCGCGGCTCGGATCTCCTCGGCTTCTTGCTCCGGGCTCTTCTCCTCGAGGATCCCCACCCGATCGGAGCCCTTGCCCCACTCGAACTTCTCCTCGACCCGTGGTTCCGCGTGCGCGTCGAGGAACGCCTTCGCTTCCGCCCGGAACTCGGCTTCCGAGATCACCGTGTCGCCCTCCTGGGGAACAGCGCCCCACTGATCGTTAGCGAGGCTAGCGGCGCCGTTCCGCGCCTCCGCTCTCCGCAGGGTAGGTCGTGGCGTCCCGCACCGTTTGAAAGACGTCGTCGAGGGACCGCAACGCTTCACCGGCGGCGCGCAGCCGCCCGACCCGGCCTCGGACCTTGAGCCCGTGACCCACCGCAGCCTCTTGCGCGTTGAGCGTCCCCTGTTGCAGGCGGCGGGCGGTCTCGGCGTCGGTCACGAGCACCAGGTCCGGAGCCGCCGCCGGCCCGATGTGCACCCGGGCTCCGCTCGACGCAAACGACACGTGGTACACGACCTCGTCACTGCCGCGCTGAACACGCTGCTCCACGACGAGGGGCTCGGGCGAGCCCAGCCGACCCAGTGACGCCGCGTCTCGCGCCGCGCGGTCGAGCTCAGCGATCCACGATTCGGAGAGGAACTCGGCCACGCCTCGAGGAGCGTACCGACCCGGGACCGAACCAACACCGCTTGACCGCCCACGCCTCGGAACATGCGCGGCGACGGCGCCTACGATCTTGTGATGGCCTCGACGGCACCTGCCCGCCGTCACATCTCGGTGCCGCCGAGCCTCGCCGAGGTCGGCGCTCGCGCCGAAGCGAGGATCGTCGCCCTGCTCGACGGCGAGGTTCAACGCTGGTCAACGGTCGACCCGGCCCTCGCCGGCCCGATCGGCGCGTTGCGCGACCTGGTGCTCGCCGGCGGCAAGCGCCTCCGACCGGCGTTCTGTCACTGGGCCTACGTCGGCGCAGGTGGCTCCCCCGATGCCCCCCTCGTCGTCGATGCCGGCGCCGCCCTCGAGCTGCTCCACACCTTCGCCCTGGTCCACGACGACGTCATGGACGGATCCGACCTGCGACGGGGTATGCCGGCGATCCACCGAAGCTTCATCAACCGCCACGATGCGGCCGCGTGGCGCGGTGACGCCCGCCGCTTCGGTGAGGGCGCAGCGATCCTGGTCGGCGACTTCGCGTTCGTCTACGCTGACATGCTGTTCGCGGATGCGGCTGCACCAGCCCGTCGAATCTTCGACGAGCTCCGCGTCGAGCTCTGCGTCGGCCAGTACCTTGATCTGGTCGGGACGGCCAGCGCCAGCAGCGACCCCGCGCAAGCGGAACGCATCGAGCGGTACAAATCCGGCAAGTACACCGTCGAACGGCCCCTGCACCTGGGAGCGGCGCTCGCCGGTCGGCTCGAGGAGCTGCAGGAGCCACTGAGCGCGGTGGGACTTCCCCTCGGTGAGGCGTTTCAGCTCCGCGACGACCTCCTGGGTGTGTTCGGCGACACCGCGACCACGGGCAAGCCCGTCGGCGACGATCTCCGGGAGGGGAAGCTGACACCGTTGGTCGCGGTCGCCGCGGCACGCGCCGACGTTCCGGGCGCCGCGCTTCTCCAACGGCTGGGCCACGCCGACCTGTCCGACGGTGAGGTCGCCGCCCTCCAGGCGTTCCTGGTCGACTGTGGTGCTCGAGACGCCATCGAGCGAGCGATCGAGGGCCTCGTCGACCGGTCGCTCGCCGCGCTCGACGCGGCGCCGCTCACCCCGGAAGCCCGCGGCGCACTCCAGGAGCTCGGCACGTACGTCGCCTGGCGCGACCGGTAACGAGACCCATGCGGGTCGCGGTCGTGGGGGCGGGCCTCGGCGGGCTCGCCGCGACGTGTCATCTCGCCGGGCGAGGCCACGAGGTGGTCGTCTTCGAGCGAGAGCCGGTCCCGGGTGGCGTCGCCGGGATGCTCGAAGGCAACGGCTACCGGGTCGACACCGGCCCCGCGGTCCTCACCATGCTCGGCATCCTCGAAGCCACCTTCAACGCCGCCGGCGCGACCCTCGACGACCACCTGACCGTCCAGCCACTCGATCCGATGTACCGCGCCTGCTTCGCGGACGGCTCCGAGCTTCGGGTCCGAGCGGGCGTGGACGCGATGGAGACCGAGATCGAGCAGCTCGCCGGACCCAAAGACGCGGACGGGTTTCGCCGGTTCACCAGGTGGCTACGCGACCTCTACGACGCCGAATTTGGGCCGTTCATCAACCGCAACTTCGACTCGCCGCTCGACCTCGCCGCCCGACCCCTCGAGCTGGCCCGCCTCGTCCGCCTCGGCGCGTTGAGCCGCCTCGCCCCGAAGGTCGCCAGCTTCTTCGACGACGAGCGCCTGCAACGAGTGTTCTCCTTTCAGGCCCTCTATGCAGGCTTGTCGCCCTTCGACGCCCTCGCGGTCTTCAGCATCATCACGTACATGGACACCATCGAGGGGGTCTCGTTTCCCTCCGGTGGCATGCACGAGGTCGCCCGGGGTCTCGCCGCTGCCGCGGAGAAGGCCGGCGCGACCTTCGCCTACTCGCGCCCGGTGGAACGCATCGACCGTGGTCCGGACGGTGTTGTCACCGGAGTCCGGCTCGACACCGGCGAGCATGTCCCCGCGGACGCGGTGATCTGCAACGCCGACGTCGCATCGACCTACCGGACCCTGCTCGGGATCCCCGCGCCTCGGCTCGTGTCGCGCGGCCGGTACTCACCGTCATGCGCCCTCTGGCTCGCCGGGGTCCGGGGACCGGCCCCGTCCGGAGCGGCGCACCACAACCTCCACTTCGGGCGTCCGTGGCGTGAGGCCTTCGACACGCTGCTGCGCGAGGGCCGGCGCATGCCGGACCCGTCGATCCTCGTCACGACGGCAACGGTCACCGACCCGACCTTGGCTCCCGATGGCGGGACGACGCTGTACGTCCTCGAACCGGTGCCGAACCTCGACGGCCCCATCGACTGGGACGCCGACGGGCCAGGCGCTCGGGCCGACCTGATCGCACGGGTCGGGAATCTCGGCTACCCGGTCGACGACATCGAGCTCGAACAGTTCCTCGACCCGGCCGGGTGGGCGGCGCGGGGCCTCGAGCGGGGAACGCCGTTCGCGCTGGCCCACCGGTTCTTCCAAAGCGGTCCCTTTCGGACCTCCAACGTCGACCGCCGCGTCCCGGGACTCGTCCTCGTCGGGATGGGTACGGTGCCAGGCGTGGGAGTTCCCATGGTGCTGCTCTCGGGTCGGCTGGCCGCGGACCGGATCGAGGGGTTGGGCCGGTCGTGACCACCCTCGACGAGTCCTACGCGCGCTGTCGCCAGCTCAACAGGGCGTACGGCACGACGTACTACGCGGCGACGCTGCTGATGCCTCGCGTGAAACGGCATCACGTGCACGCCCTCTACGGGTTCTGCCGCTACGCGGACGACATTGTCGACGACCTCGGGCCGGCGCCGGTCGAGGAGCGTGAACACGCGCTCACCGAGTTCGGAGAGCGGCTCTTCACCGACCTCGAACGCGGCGATTCCGACGACACGGTCTTGAAGGCGGTCGTGCACACCGTCAACGCGTTCGATCTCAATCCGGATTGCTTCCGGCGGTTCCTCCGCTCCATGACGATGGATCTCACCGTCGAGACCTACGAGTCCTTCGATGACCTGCTCGACTACATGGACGGATCGGCCGCGGTGATCGGGGAGATGATGCTCCCCATCCTGGAGCCGACCTCGGCTGCGGCGCTCCGCCACGCCCGTGATCTCGGGCTGGCCTTCCAGCTGACGAACTTCCTGCGCGACGTCGACGAGGACCTGGATCGAGGCCGCGTCTACATCCCCCAGGAGGATCTGCGACGCTTCGATGCCGACCCGTGG
Organism: Actinomycetota bacterium; assembly: GCA_036769425.1. Lineage (GTDB taxonomy): Bacteria > Actinomycetota > Acidimicrobiia > IMCC26256 > PALSA-555 > PALSA-555. The sequence goes on along the minus strand of DAIPLE010000009.1, from coordinate 6,590 downwards.
CTGCGGCGCGTCACGCCCGAGTGGCGCGCGCTCATGGCGTTCGAGATCCGCCGCACACGCGAGTACTACGAGTCGGCCGACCTCGGGGTCCCGCTGCTTCCCTCATCCTCGGCGCGCTGCATCCGAGCGGCGCGTCGTCTCTACTCCGAGATCTTGGATCGGATCGAACGGGCCGGGGGCGACGTGTTCACCAAGCGCGCTCGGGTCCCGACGGCCCGCAAGGCCCTGGTCGTCGGGAGCAGCCTTCTCAAGCTCGGTGGTGGTGACTGACGCTGCGTCGGGTGTCGTCGACCCCGCGCGCCTCGGCCCGGTGGCGTAACGCGCGCGGCACGACCGGTGCGAGGAACCCGTACGGCGCCTGCCCGAAGAGGTGGTGGATGTTGTGGGCTGCTCGCAACCGGTGTCCGACGCGATCCGGCACCGGGAGCCACGCCAGGCGTCGGTGGATGACGAGATCGTGAACCACGAGGTACGAGGCGCCATACGCCGTCACGCCGATGCCGACCGGGACGAGCACTGATCCGGCGCCCACCCACACGCCCACGGACAGCACCGCGATGGTGACGACCGAGAACACCACGGGAAACAAGTCGTTCGCCTCGAGGGGATGGCGAGGTGGCAGGTGGTGGCTGCGATGCCAGCCCATCGCGAACCCGTGGAACACCACCCGATGCGCCAGCGTGGTCACCGGCTCCATGACGATCAGCGCCGCCAGCGCGATGGCCGCCCCGGTCACGACCGGACCGCCTCGCGCCGCGCCGCCGCGTCCCACAGCAGCATCGCCAGGGTCAGCAGCACGAACCCGAACAGGTAGTCCTCGACCGGGATGTCCCACGGAAGCCGCCAACCCGTCGTCGCAGCCCGGTCGTAGACGACGATCGGGGCCGACAGCTTCGTCAACCAGCCGTTCACCGCGATCATGAATCCGTAACAGATCGCCAACGCGATCCAGTAGGCCCGGGTGCGCAGCAGCCCGGTCCGCAGGACGACGACCTCGAGCGCCACGACCGCGACGACGCCGCTCAGCGCCAACGCGGTGTACTCAGGCACGAGGGGAGCCCCTCAGGAGTCGTCGGACCACTTCGAGCGTCAACAGCCCACAGATCGGGATGGCGAGGAAGAAGACGAGCTCCTCGACCGGAACATCGGCCGGCAAGGACCACCCGACGAGGTAATGCTCATTGAATCCCCAATGATGCCGGGCGATGGCCAGCATGTCCCACGCCAAGAAGACGACGACGGTCGGGACGAGCGCCATCAGCAGACGACGCGGCCGACGCCACACGCGAGCACCGAGGACGAACTCGAGCGGCAGAGTGACGAGCAGGCACGCCGCCATCAACCCCAGGTACTGAAATTCGTCCATGTACCGCAGATTGTGCCCGCCGACGCGCGACGACCGCGGGCAGGGGATCGCGCGGGTGCTCCGGTAGGCTCACTCGCGATGGCGTCGGCGACACCCGCGATCGAGGTCGCCGAGCTCGAGAAACGGTACGGCGACGTACGCGCCGTCGACGGACTCTCATTCAGCATCGGTGCCGGCGAAGTGTTCGGGCTCCTCGGGCCGAACGGCGCCGGGAAGACCACCACGGTTGAGATCCTCGAGGGATACCGCCGGCCCGACCACGGTCAGGTCCGCGTGCTCGGGCTCGACCCGATCCGAGACGGACGGGCGTTGCGGCCCCGCATCGGTGTCATGCTCCAAGAAGGTGGCCTCTATCCGGGGGTCCGACCACTCGAAGTGCTGCGGCTGTTCGCCGCCTACTACGACCATCCCGCGGACCCGGACGAACTGCTGGAGCGCGTCGGGCTCACCGACGCCCAGGGGACACTCGTGCGGCGCCTCTCCGGCGGTCAACAGCAGCGGCTCTCCCTCGCCCTCGCGCTTATCGGCCGTCCGTCGCTCGTGTTCCTCGACGAGCCCACTGCCGGGATGGACCCGCACGCCCGCGCCACGACCTGGGAGCTCATCCGCTCGCTGCGAGACGACGGCGTCACCGTGGTGCTGACGACCCACGCCATGGACGAAGCCGAACAGCTGTGCGACCGGGTCGGGATCATCGACGGTGGGCGCCTCGTCACCTGTGGCAGCCCCGCCGAACTGACCCTCAACGCGGCCGGTGACGAGATGCGCTTCTCGGCCCCGCCCGGTCTCGACCGCTCGTCGCTGGCCACCGCGCTCGGCGTCGACGCCCACCTCCTCGTCGAGGAACGCCCCGGGGAGTACGTCCTCGCGGCCGAGGCGACCCCGACGGTGATCGCCGAGCTCGCGATCTGGCTGCGCGACCGTGACCTGCGCCTCGCCGAACTGCGGGCCGGGCGGCGCACCCTCGAGGAGGTGTTCCTCCTGCTGACCCGCGGCGGTCAACGATGAAGCGATCCGTGCGGGCGATCCTCGCTCAATCGCGGGTCGAGCTGGCGTTGACCCTTCGCCGGGGAGAGAGCCTCGTGGTGTCGCTGGCGATCCCGGTGGGGATCCTGGTCTTCTTCGCCAAGGTCGACGTCGTGCCGACCAGCCTGCGCGACCCGGTGCAGTTCCTCGTCCCCGGTGTGCTGGCGCTCGCGGTCATGTCGAGCGCCATGGTGAGCCTCGGCATCGCCACCGGCTACGAACGACGGTACGGGGTCCTGAAGCGTCTCGGGTCGACGCCGTTGTCGCGGGCGGGCCTCCTCACGGCCAAAACCATCAACGTGGTCGCGCTCGAGGTCGTCCAGGCCGTTGTGCTGCTGGGGGTGGGCGCCGCGCTCGGCTGGCATGCCGAGGGCAGTGTCGCCGCCGCGGTCGGTCTCTTGCTCCTCGGGACGGTCGCGTTCGCAGGCATCGGCCTGTTCTTCGCCGGTCTGCTCCGCGCCGAGGCGAACCTCGCGGTTGCGAACGCGCTGTTCCTCTTGTTGTTGTTTGTCGGCGGGATGGCCTACCCACTCGCCAAGTTGCCGAGCGCGCTGGCGACGGTGGCGCGAGGGCTACCCGCGGCCGCGCTGTCCGACACCGTCCGCCAAGCCTTGTCGACCAGCTCGGTCTCGCTGGGTGCGCTCGCGGTGCTGGTGGGCTGGGCGATCGGCGCCCCCTTGCTCGCGGCCCGGACCTTCCGCTGGGAGGAATGACCGGTCAGCCGAGGATTCCTCGCAAGTCGCCTTCGAGTTCACGCTGCGAGGTCAACCCGAACAGTCGGCTGGCGATCGTCCCGTCGGAACGGATGAAGAAGGTCTGCGGAAGGGCTCGCACGCCGTAGGCGTCGCCGACCGCGTTGTCGGTGTCGAAGGCCAACGTCCAGCTGGCGTGCTCGTGCTTGGCGAAGCTGCGGGCGTCGGATTCGATGTCTTGGGACGCGATTCCGACGATCGTGAGCCCTTGAGCACGATGTCGCTGTTGGGCCGCGGCGAGGAGCGGGAACTCGTGGCGACACTGGTCGCACCACGACGCCCAGAAGTTGACGAGCACGGGATGCCCGATGAGCTGCACGAGCGACACCAGATGTCCGTCGAGGGTCCGCAGCGTGAAGCCGGGCGCGGGCGTGCCACCGACGGGAGCACCGGGTGTCGTGACCGCCGGCGGTGCGGTGGAGGTGGCGCCGCTCGCGGCGCTGGACCGAACCCGCGACGAGCCTGACGTCACCGCCCAGATGGTGAACCCGACCACAGCGACGACGACGACCGCCGCGGCTGCCACCAACGGGCCGCGACCAGCGCGGCGCGGCTCAGCGGGCCCGGACGAGGGTGTCGAGGGCAACGGCCGCGAAGAGGAGCGCGAGATAGGTGTTCGAGAGGCTGAAGAATGCGATCGCGCGCTCCGCCGATGGGGCGTTGCGGAGCCGGAACGCCTGGGCGATGAGGACCACCCCGAGCAACGCCGCCGCCACCCAGTAGACGACGCCCATCGTCGTGACGAGCGGCAGCGTCAGCGTGAGCGCCGAGACGATCACGGCGTAGGCGAGGATCTGGGTCGCGGCGACCTTCGGACCTCGCACGACGGGCAGCATCGGGAACCCCGCCGCGGCGTAGTCCTCGCGGTAGCGGAGCGCGAGGGCCCAGAAATGGGCGGGTGTCCAGCAGAACACCACCCCAAACAGGACCAAGGCCGGTAGGGCGAGGCTTCCCGTCACGGCGGCCCAACCGACGAGGACCGGGACGGCTCCCGCGGCACCGCCGATGACGATGTTCTGCACCGTCCGGGGCTTGAGCCAGATCGTGTACACGAACACGTAGAACAGCGTCGCCGCGATGGCCAGACCGGCGGCGAGCAGGTTGGCGGACGCCCAGAGGATCCCGAACGCCGCGACTTCGAGCACCAAGCCGAAGACCAGCGCCCGGCCCGGGTCGATCGCTCCCGTCGGGAGGGGCCGATGGCGGGTGCGCCGCATGAGCTGGTCGCGATCACGCTCGATCCAGCAGTTGATGGTGTTCGCCCCGCCGGCTGCTAGTGCACCGCCGATCAGGACAGCCGCGACCAACGCCAAGGACGGGACGCCCCGGGCCGCGAGCACCATCGGCGGCACCGTGGTCACCAGCAGGAGTTCGATGACGCGCGGCTTGGTCAACGCCACGTAGATCGCGGCCACCCGGCGGGTCCGTTTCGTCCACGCCTCCGCGACGGCGACGGGACCACTCGGGGCGACGAAGTCGGACACGGTGCTCCAGGTAGGGGGCTCGCGGCATGGTATCCGAGGCCCCGTGCGGCTCACGAAGCCGCCGGCGGTAGCCTCACCGGACCATGGATGCCGATTCCGAGCGGACCGACGTCAAGGCGTCGATCCGCATGACCGCGGACCGGCTGCTGGCCTCCCCCTCCGACGAGGCCGCCGAACGCAAGTCGCGCTCGGGGATCGTGATCCCGGCGACCGCGAATGTCGACCGTCGCCTGGTGTGGGCCGAGGTCATCGCGGTCGGCCCGACCGTCCGCAACGTCGAGGAAGGCGACCGGGTGTTGTTCGCGCCGGACGCCGGTTACGACGTCGAGATCCGCGGCGACGAATACTTGATTCTGCGCGAACGGGACGTCCACGCGGTCGCGTCGACTGGTCGCGAGGGCCAGTCGGGCCTGTACCTGTAGGCGCCCGGCGCCCTAACGTCGCCGGGCGCGGAGCTTGACCTCCGCGGGATGCACCACCGGGGTCGGGCGAGCCCGCCGCCGACTGTCGAGGTACTCGACGACCTGACGGTGAAGCTTCGGTCCGAGGATCTTGCGCAGCTCGACCCCGAGACTGCGGTACACGGGCTCGCTACCGGTGAACGCCTCGGGTGCCTCGGTGCACCACCAGGCGAAGTCGTCGCCACCCTCGCCCCACCCGTCGCGGGCGAACTCGGTCAGCGTCGAGATCACCGTCCCGTCTTCTTGCTCCTCATCGACCCGACGCAGCGGCAACTGCCAGCACACCTCAGGCTTCACGTCGCTGTGATGGATGCCGTGACGCATCGCGTGGAGATGCAATGCGCAACCGGCACCACCAGGAAAATCGGGTCGGTTCAAGAAGATGCACGCGTCCTCGACGAGTCGTGTGCGCCACTCTTGACGGCCGTCCTCGTCCTTGCCCGTCTTGGCGTAGATGCCTTTCTGGCGACCCTTGTCGCGGAACTGCCACTCGTCGTCGGTGAGCTCCTTCGCGGCCCGGACGATGTGATCGCGGTCTTTGCGATCGGAGAAATGGGCACCATACGAGCAGCACCCCTGGATCAGCTCCGGGGCGCGTTCGGTCAGCACCCCCTGACAACCGCGCCCAAAGATGCACTGCCAGGACGAGAGCAGGAACGTGGCATCGACCTGCCAGCGACGACCTTCTTCGTCTGGGTCATCGAAGCTGACCCACTCCCGATTCGGACCTCGCATCCGTCCTCCTGGTGTGCGAAGGCCTGAGCGTACCGACACCGTCGGTAGGCTTCGCGCATCGACGACGGTGCGCTCCTCGCTGACCTTCGGGTCGCTCTCGGCGCGAAGCGGGTCCGGGCCGAACCGCTCGAGCTCGCCCTCTACGGACGTGACGCGGGCGTCGCCACTGGCGAGGCCGCCGCGGTCTGCTTCCCGGAGACCGCCGAACAGGTTGCGGCCGCGGTTGCCGTCACGGCTCGCCATGACCGACCCTTCGTCGCCCGGGGCAGCGGGACCGGGCTCGCGGGCGGGGCCACCCCGGTCGGCTGCCCGGTTGTCATCGTGACCACCCACCTGAACCGGATCCTCGACGTCGACGCCACCGCTCGAGTGGCCTGGGTGGAGCCCGGCGTCTTGAACCTCGACCTGAGCCGTGCCGTGGCCTCCCTGGGTGTCCACTACGCCCCTGACCCGTCGTCGCAGGCGGCGTGCACGATCGGCGGCAATCTGGCCACGAACGCCGGCGGACCGCACTGTCTGGCCTACGGCGTCACCGCGGCCCACATCGTGGCCGTCGACGTCGTCCTCGCCGATGGCTCGACGGCCCATCTCGGCGGTATCGAGCCCGACCAGCCGGGCTACGACCTGCGGGGCTGCTTCGTCGGCAGCGAAGGGACCATGGGGATCGCGACGCGCGTCGCGGTCCGGTTGACACCCAACCCGCCGACGGTCCGCACCCTGCTGCTCGATTTCGTCACCGTGGAGGACGCCGCGGCGACCGTCAGCG
>DAIPLE010000008.1:0-22472 GCA_036769425.1 Actinomycetota bacterium | reverse complement strand
CCCCGATCGGTCACCATCGGTGAGCGTACGCGTAGTCTCACCGGTCATGCCGCACACCTCAGCTCGGCCCGGCGCGCCCGCGACGACCCGAGTCGTCGCCGCGGACGGCGTCCGGGTTCACACCGTCGAATGGTCATCGCCGGATGCGGTGCCGGGCCGGCGAGTGCTGCTCCTCCACGGCCTGGGCGCGCACACCCTGTCTTGGGAGCCGATGGCGGCACCGCTCGCCGACCGGCTTCGCGCCAGGGTCATCGCCCTGGACTTCGTTGGGTTCGGACGGACCCGGGCTCCGCAGCGAACCGCGAACCTCGAGACCCAACGACGGGTCCTGAGCGCGCTGCTCGCGGAGGAGTACGGGCCGGCGCTCCTAATCGGCAACTCGATGGGCGCGACGATCGGCATTGGCGTCGCCGCCACGCACCCCGAAGCGGTCACGGGCCTGGTGCTGGTGAACCCCGCTGTCCCGCACCCCCGGCCCGGTCTCGCCGATTGGCTGCGAATGGTGTGGCTCGCACCACTTGCCGTCCCCGCGGTCGGAACCGGGGTTGTGGCCTGGCGGTCCCGTGCCCTCGGAGCCGAACGTCTCGTCGACACCTCGCTGCAAGCAAGCCTCGTCCGGGCCCACGAGCTCGATCCCGACCTGCGCCGCCGCATGGTGGAGCTCACCGCTGAGCGACTCACCTGGCCCGAAGCCCCCGCCGCCTACGCGGCCGCGGCGCGATCGCTCGTCAGCTACCTCGCTCGGGGCGTACACCGGGACCTGCGCCGCGCCGCCGCGCTCCGACCGACGCTGCTCATCCACGGCTCCGAGGACCGCCTCGTGCCGCTGGAGGCCGCCCAGCACGCGGCGTGCCTCCATCCGCTCGAGCTTTCGGTGCTGGAGGGTCGGGGCCACGCACCCCAGCTCGAGGACCCCGGCGCCGTGATCGACGTCATCGACGCGTGGCTCGACGGCCCGCGCTTCACGAATGGGAGGATGGGCGCGTGGCAGGCCTCCTCGACGAGCCCGTCCAGGGATTCGTCACCGACCTCAGCGACGTCCTAACCGACCTACGCCGTCGCGTCACGACCCCGACCGACGCGACCGCGCTGGGGATCGACGCCGCGCTCGAAGCCCAAGCGGTCGCCGCCGCGATCATCGCGGCCGACGGCCACCCGAGCGACGCGGAGCTGCGAGCCTTCGCGGAGGCCCTCTCGCCGTGGTTCGAGTCGTTGCGATCCGCGACGCCCGCGCATCTACGGACCAGTGCAGTGATCCGCCAGCACCGAGCGTTCCCCATCACGCCGTCACCGCTCTTCGAGACCATCGTCGCCGCCGACACGAGAGACGGCACCGCGTACGGGTGGCGGTACTACGACGGTGCGATGCGCATCGCGCACGCCGTGTGCGCGATCGACCCGGTCCCGACCCGCGACGAGCTCCTCGCCGTCGACACGCTCCGCTCGATGCTCCTGCGTCGGCTCCACGCGGCGGGCGTCGAACGAGTCGCGGGCCCCGAGACGCGCTCCGGTCGCGTCGCGGGCCGGCCGAGGCCACCCGAGACCATCGAGTCGCTCCTGGCCGAGCTCGACGCGCTGATCGGACTCGAACCGGTCAAGACCGAAGTGCGCCTCCTCACCAATCTCGCCCGCGTCGAAGGGTTGCGGCGCGACCGCGGCTTGCCGGTGGTCGACCAGAGCCGCCACCTGGTCTTCGTCGGCAACCCGGGTACGGGCAAGACGACCGTGGCCCGACTCATCGCGCGGGTCGACGCGGTCCTTCAGGTCGTGTCGCGGGGTCACCTCGTCGAGACTGACCGGTCGGGGCTGGTCGCCGGCTATGTCGGCCAGACCGCCGCGAAGGTCAACGCGCTTTGCGACGATGCTCGCGGCGGGGTGCTGTTCATCGACGAGGCGTACGCCCTCACCGGCGGGTCCGAGCACGACTTCGGATCCGAAGCCGTCTCGGTGCTGCTCAAGCGGATGGAGGACGACCGCGCCGACCTGGTCGTGGTCGTCGCCGGGTACCCGGCGCCCATGCGGACGTTCCTCGACTCGAACCCCGGGCTGCGCTCAAGGTTCACGAAGACGATCGAGTTCCCCGACTACACCGACGACGAGCTGGTGGCCATCTTCGAGGCGCTCAGCGCGTTGAACCACTATGTCCTCGCCGAAGACGCGCGCCCGGCGGTCAAGGCGTGGTTCGCGGCCCAGCCTCGCGGCGCGAGCTTCGGCAACGGTCGACTCGCTCGCACGCTCTTCGAGGCCTGCGTGACCCGCCAGGCGAGCCGGCTGGTCGAGCTCGAATCACCCACGGACGCTGAGCTCATCACCCTGGCCGCACCGGATGTGCCACCACCGACGGCAGCGGAGCCACCGCCGGCCGGGTGACTGCAAGAGCCGAATCGAGACTCACGACCTAGGCTCGGGCCATGTTCAAGGCACTGCAGCGCTGGTGGCGGTATCTGGCAGCCAAGGTCGGGATGAGGCTGGACGAATCCGCCGACCCGAAGGTCCAGCTCGAGCAGGCGATCCGCGAGGCGCGCCAGCAGCACAAGCGACTCATGGAGCAAGCCACGAACGTGATCGCGAACCAGAAACAGACCCAGCTGCACCTCGATCGGACAATCGAGGACTACGAGAAGTCGAACGCATCGGCTCGCCAGGCGCTCCTCCTCGCCGACCAGGAGACCCGCGACGGGAACCAAGAGAAGGCGACGAGCTTCAACGCCGCCGCGGAGGCGTTCGCGAACAAGATCATCGGACTCGAGGCTCAGGTGGCACAGCTCAAGCAGCAGCTCCTCGACGCCAGCCAGGCGTCCGAGCGGGCGAAGGCCGCGGTGGCCCAGAACTCCGCAGCGCTCCAGAAGAAGTTCGCCGAGCGCGAGCAGCTCCTCAGCCAACTCGATCAGGCGAAGATGCAAGAGGAGATGAACACCGCGATGACCCAGCTCTCCGAGACCGTTGGAGAGGACGTCCCCACGTTCGAGGAAGTGCGAACCAAGATCGAGCGTCGCGTCGCACGAGCCCAGGCGGCGTCGGAGGTGGGCGGCACCTCGGTGGACACCAAGATGCTCGAGGTCGAACAGGCTCAGATGAGCGCCGAGGCTCAGGCACGACTCAGCGAGCTGCGCTCCGAGCTCGGGTTGTCGTCGCCACCCGGCGCGCCGGCGTCCGAACGCCAGACCGAAACCGGGACGCCCGAGGCTTCCGGCGCCTGACCCCGTCGACGCAACCGGGTTCGCTCCGAGACCCGAACCGCGAGTCTGTGGGTGATGCAGGGCGAGTACAACACGATGAGTTGGCCCGCATGTGCTGGCCGGCGAACTCGAAGTCGTTGATGGCTGTGCGGGCGCTGACGAAGCCGAGGCCAGAGGCGCAGGGTCTCGTTGATCGCAGCGTCGAGTTGCTGATGTGTCACTCCCCACGTGCCGGCGGCTGTCAGGTCTCCCAATCGAGCTGAGCTTCGGGCACTCCAACCGATCGTGCGTAGGCCTCCACGCGGTGACGGGCGTGGTCGTCACCTCTGGGGTAGCGGAAGGATCAGCCGGCGAAGACGACGATCATCTCGTTGTCGGAACCGAATGAGCAGTACCAGGCGCCCGTCGCATCGAGCACCTCGCTCAGCGCCGCGGCGAGGTCGCCGGCGAGCTCCGAAGTAACCGCGAACTCGATGAAGGTCCACACCGACGGTTGGCCGGCGGTGGGACACCAAAGGGCCGGGGTGCGCCCGCAGGGGCACAACCTCGTGGTCGTCGCCGACCGGCCGGAGTCGCGGCTCTCGGTTCAGCCGAGCAGGTCTTGCACCTCGTGCTGCTCTTCGAGCAGCTCGTCGGTGGTGACTCGGATCCGCTTGGTTGCGAAGTCGTCGTGCTGGATTCCGTCGACGACTGTCCAGGACGTTCCGTCGCTTCGCACGGGGAGGCCGAACTGCAGCCCATCGGGGCTGCCGTACTCCCCGTGGCTGGTGACGGCCAACGAATGCCAGTCACCGTCGGGAGTGGGCTGCCAGATGCTCTTGACCGATTCGATCGCGGCGTGCGCGGCCGACGCCGCTGACGACGCGCCGCGCGCGTCGATCACTGCCGCGCCGCGCTTCTGCACCGTGTCGATGAACGGGCCGCGCAGCCAGTCATGATCCCGGATCACCTCTGGGACGTGCTGACCATCGATCCGGGCGTGGAAGCAGTCCGGGAACTGCGTCGCCGAATGATTGCCCCAGATAGCCATGTTCGTTACCGCACGTGTGGGGACGCCGGCCTTCTTGGCCAGCTGCGACTTGGCCCGGTTCTCGTCGAGGCGGGTCATGGCAAACCATCGATCATCGGGAACATCCGGCGCGTTCGACCGGGCGATCAGGCAGTTCGTGTTGCACGGGTTCCCGACGACGAGCACCCGCACGTCGGAGGCTGCATGCGCGTTGATCGCTCGCCCCTGCGGTCGGAAGATCCCACCATTGATCGACAGGAGCTCGCGTCGTTCCATCCCTGCCTTCCGGGGGATCGACCCGACCAGCAAGCACCACGAAGCACCGTCGAACGCGTGGTTGACATCCGAGGTGGCCTCGATGCCTTCGAGCAGCGGATGGGCGCCATCCTCGAGCTCCATAACCAGTCCGCCGAGGGCCTTCATCGCCGGTTCGATCTCGAGGAGGCGCAGCACCACCGGCTGCTCGTGGCCCAGCAGCTCACCCGCCGCGATGCGATGAACCAAGGCGTACCCGATCTGTCCGGCGGCCCCGGTGACGGCGACGTGGACTGGTGCGTTCGGCATGGCTCGGGAACCTACCCGGTGCGCTGCTTCCCGGCCGAGTCTGGCATCGATGCCGCGACAGCCAACAGGAGCTCTCGCGCCTCGCGGAGCTCCGCGAGTCGCTCGGCGGCACCGTCGCGCGCGGCGCCGTGATCGGGGTGCGCCAAGCGAACCAGTCGCCGAAAGCGGGCCTGTACGTCCGCCCGGCCGAGCTTCATGCCGGCTCGCAGACCGAGGACTTCCATCGCCCAGCGCCGCTCAGCCGGCACCCCCCGCCACAGGGACTCGATCTCACCCTCCACCGCTCCCATCTGCGGCGCGAAGGGCTGGAGGCCGGGGACGCCTTCCTGGAGGCGCCGCACGAAGAGGCCCTCGGGGAGGGACGGACGGATGACCGCCTCCTCGACCGCCCGCAGCGCGACGCGGCGAGCCGTCGACGGCAACGCCGCCGCGGCCATGACGGCACCGATGAGCTGGGGCGCTCCGGCGGCGTGCTCATCGAATTCGAGGACCAACGAGGCCGGACGGTCGTTCGAGCCGAGCGACTCGCTGACGATGCGGTGACGGGAACGGTCAAGGCCGTGCGTGTCCGTCTGGAGCCGATACCGGAGCGCGATACGGGGCACGCCGAGGCCCTGGCGCGCGTCCTGGAGGAGCCGGGGCAACAGGTCGCGCTGGTCCTCGTCGAGGTCGTCGAGGTGCTCGGCCACCACCGCGGCGAGCAGAACCGCCCCGAACGCCGCACCGCTGGTCGGCAAATAGGTGTCGCCGAGCGCGACCCGCCGGGTCGGCTGGTGACGACGGCTATGGCGGATGTTCAGCTCGGCGAGCAGCACTCGCGCCTCCTACCCAACCATTCGGCATCGGTCCGCCGCGTGGATGAGCGTGGCCGCCGAGCCGGCATCGCGAGCGAGCTCACATGTGGTTGACGACGGCTTCGGCGAACTGCGAAGTCTTGACCTCTTGTGCGCCTTCCATCAGCCGAGCGAAGTCATAGGTCACGATTTTGTCGGCGATGGTCGCCTCGAACGCTTTGGTGATCAGCTCCGCCGGCTCGTTCCATCCGAGGTGTTCGAGCATCATGACGCCCGAGAGCAGCAGCGACGCCGGGTTGACCTTGTCCTGCCCCGCGTACTTCGGGGCGGTCCCGTGGGTCGCCTCGAAGATGCCATGCCCGGTGACGTAGTTGATGTTGCCACCGGGCGCGATCCCGATCCCCCCGACCTGGGCCGCCAGCGCATCGGAGAGGTAGTCGCCGTTGAGGTTGGTGGTGGCAATCACGTCGAAGTCGTCGGGTCGGGTCAGGATCTGCTGCAACGTGATGTCAGCGATGTTGTCCTTGACGAGCACCTTGTCACCAGGATCGCCGTTGCAGTCATCCCATCCGACCGCGACGTCCGCGAACTCGTCTCGCGTCACCTCGTAACCCCAGTTCCGGAACGCGCCTTCGGTGAACTTCTGAATGTTGCCCTTGTGGACGAGGGTCACGCTCGGGCGGTGATGCGTGACCGCGTATTCGATCGCGGCGCGGATGAGGCGCTTCGAGCCGGTTTCCGAGATGGGTTTGATGCCGATCCCGGAGTCTGGGCGAATGTCCCAGCCGAGGTCGCGCTTGAGGGTCTCGATGAGCTTCTTCGCCTCCGGGGTGCCTTCCTCGACCTCGAGGCCGGCGTAGATGTCCTCGGTGTTCTCCCGGAAGATGACCATGTCGACGAGTTCGGGGCGCTTCACCGGTGATGGGACGCCGGGGTACCACCGAACCGGCCGGAGACACACGTACAGGTCGAGGATCTGGCGCAACGCGACGTTGAGCGACCGGATTCCTCCACCGACCGGGGTCGTGAGCGGCCCTTTGATGCCGATCAGATGCTCGCGGAACGACGCCACGGTGTCGTCCGGCAGCCAGTCGCCCGTCTCGCGGTAGGCCTTCTCGCCGGCGAGGACTTCGGTCCACGCAACGCGCCGGCGACCCTGGTACGCCTTGTCGATCGCGGCGTCGAGGACGTGTTTCGCCGCGGGCCAGATGTCGACACCGGTGCCGTCACCTTCGATGAACGGGATGATCGGCTCGTCCGGGACGGTCAAGGTCCCGTCCACCATCGTGATCTTTTCGGGCATCGGACTCCTGCTCGCTTCGGGGTAAGCGCGCGTCAGTGCGTGAACGCGACGATCGCCAACGTGATGAGATAGACGACGAGGAAACCGCCGCCAGTCCACCACAGCGCGGCTTTCGAGTACGGACCGGGACGGCCACCGACGCCGGCCAGCGACCAGCCGCACTCTGGGCACCGTCTGGCCTGCCAGGCCACCACCGTCGCGCAGAGCGGGCACTCCGAGTCCGGGATCGGGGCCGGCGTTGGTTCGCTGCTCACCGCGCCCTGCTCCTCTCGGCTGCCTCCACCATGTTGCGGAACAGCATCGCGATTGTGGTCGGTCCCACGCCACCCACCCGAGGGGTGATCGCCGCGGCCACCTCCTCACAGCGCTCGTCGACGTCGGGGAGGAGCTTGCGGCCCTCGTAGCGGACCCCCCCGCCGACGACGACCACCCCCGGAGAGAGGTGCTCAGGCTGGAGGATGCCGGGAACCCCGGCGGCGGCGATGACGATCTCGGCCCGGCGGGTGTAGCGGGCCCAATCCGGCACCCCGGTGTGCACGACCGTGACCGCAGCGTTCGCCGTGGGGCGCTTCTGGGAGAGCAGCATCGCCAGCGGCCGGCCGAGGGTCATCCCGCGACCGAGGATGCAGACCTCGTGCCCGGCCACCGGCACCCGGTAGTAGGCGAGGAGAGCCTCGATGCCGGCGGGTGTGCACGGGACCGGGCCCGCCATCGACATCGCCAGTCGCCCCATGTTGACCGGATGCAGGCCGTCAGCATCCTTGTCGGGATCGATCTCGAGCAGCGCCGCCTCGTAATCGATCTGCGGCGGCGTCGGGTGCTGCACGAGCATGGCGTCGACCGTCGGGTCGTCGTTGAACGCGCGGATCGCCGCGACGAGGTCCGGTTGGCCGGCGTCGTCCGCCAGTTGGATGTGCGGTGACGCGCACCCGATCTCCGCGGCCTTCTGGTGCTTGATCCGGACGTACCCGACACTGGCCGACTCCTCGCCGACGAGGATCGTCCCGAGGCCCGGTCGATGCCCGGCGTCGACGAGCGCGGCGATCCGGGGCTCGAGGTCGGCGAACACCGCGTCGGCGACCGGGGCGCCCGGCATCATTTGCGCGGCCATCAGTGCAGGAAGTGGCGTTCGGCGGTGAACACCATGGCCAGGCCGAGCTCGTCGGCGCGTTCGATGATCTGGTCGTCGCGTACGCCGCCACCTGGTTGCACGACGACCGCGACGCCTGCGCCGGCGGCGGCGTCGACGCCGTCGGGGAAGGGGTAAAACGCGTCGCTGGCGCAGGCGCCTCCGGCGGCACGGCCGGCGGCCTTGCGAGCCGCGATCTCCCCGGAATCGACGCGCTTCTGCTGGCCGGCGCCGATCCCGACGGCCTGGCCGTCCTTGACGAGGACGATCGCGTTCGACTTCACATGCCCGCACAGTCGCCAGGCCAGCTCGGCGTCGCGCCACTGAGACTCCGTCGGGGCGGCCTTGGTGACGATGCGCCACGCATCACGCGGGGCCACGAAATGATGCGGATCCTGGATCAAGAAACCACCCGAGATCTGCCGGATGTCGCGACGCCACGCCTCGGGGGATGGTCCGTCGAGCAGCCGAGTGTTCTTGCGTTTCCCGATGAGGGCGTCGACGGTCCCATCGCCGTAGCCGGGTGCGATGACGACATCGGCCTGGGGACCACTGACCATGCGTTGTGCGGTCGCCGCATCGACCGGTCGGTTCAACGCCACGACACCACCGAACGCCGACTGCTCGTCGCACTCAAGGGCCCGCTGGTACGCGTCGGCGAGATCAGCGGACACCGCGGCGCCGCAGGGGTTGGCGTGCTTGATGATGGCGCACGCCGCGTCGTCCCCGAGGTCGTGCACGATCCGCCACGCGGCGTCGGCGTCATAGAAGTTCAGGTACGAGAGCGCCAGCCCACTGTGCTGACGCACCTCGTCCCACCACGAGGCCGTCCCCGCGACGCGGTAACGGGCGGCTCGCTGATGCGGGTTCTCGCCGTAGCGCAGCGTGTCCGAGGTCCGCTCGAGGGCGAGGACGAGATGCTCGGGGAGGTACTCGTCGGCTTCAAACCACGCGACGATCGCCGCGTCGTAGGCCGCCGTGCGCGCGAACGCCTCGCGGGCGAGCCGACGACGAGTCTCGCCGGTCAGGGTGCCGGCCTCCGCCCGGAGCTCCGCCAGCACATCGTCGTACTGGGCCGGGCTGGACACCACACCGACCCAAGCGTGATTCTTCGCCGCGGCTCGCACCATCGCCGGTCCCCCGATGTCGATCATCTCGACGCTGGGATTCGTCGGGAACGGATACAGGTTGCTGACCACGAGCTGGAACGGCTCGATGGACTGGCGTTCCAGGTCCGCGACGTGCTGCTCGTTCCCAAGGTCCGCCAGGAGTCCCCCGTGAACCTTCGGGTGCAACGTCTTGACCCGACCGTCGAGCATCTCGGGGGCTTCGGTCACCGACTCGACCGTCGTGACCTCCACGTCGGCATCGGCGAGCGTGGCGGCGGTCCCACCCGACGACACGAGCTCGTAGCCCAGCTCGCGCAAGCCACGAGCGAAGTCGACCAGGCCCGACTTGTCGTACACCGACACGAGTGCCCGTCGCCTCATGTGCTCTCCTCGTCGAGCAGGTCGCGGAGCACCTGGGGATACCGGCGACGCTCGACTTCCTTGATGCGCTCATGCAACGTCTCGACGGTGTCACCGGCCAGGACCGGCACGGCCTCCTGAGCGAGGATCGGCCCGTCATCAACCTCGAGCGTCGCGAGGTGCGCGGTCCATCCGGTGACCTTCACCCCAGCACCCAGCGCATCCTCCACCGCGTGCCAGCCGCGGAACGCGGGGAGGAGCGCCGGATGGGTATTGACGACCCGGCCCCCGAAGGCGTCATGGATCGGCTCGGCAAGGATCGTGCCGAAACCGGCCATCGCGACGAGGTCGACCTCGTGGCGTTTGAGGGCGTCGACGACACGGTGGGTGTAGGCGCCCCGGTCGAAGTCAGGATCAAACGACGTGCGCTCGACGAGCTCGACGGGGACCCCCGCGGCCTCGGCACGGTCCGTGGCACCACACGGCCGGTCGACGACGACCACCGCCACCGGCAGACCTGCGTCGAGGAGGGCCTGAAGGATGGTGCCGGTCCCTGACGCGAGCACGCCCAACCTCCGCACAGCAAGGAAGGTAGCCGAGCCTCCACAGAATCGACCATGCTTGCATTCCGCGCGGCGCCGTGATCGACTGCGGGTGGCGCCGACAGCTCTGGGCGTCGACGCGTTCTTCGGAGGAACCTGCATGGATCTCAGCAAGCTGACCCGAGGCGACCAAGTCATCGGCATCAGTGGAATCGTCCTATTCATCTTCTCATTCTTCAGTTGGCTCGGCGCGACCGTGAGCGTGGGCGCCCGAGGACTCGCGGGCTTCAGCGCCTCCGGCTCTGACAACGCCTGGGGTTTCACTCTGACGCTCATCGCAGTGCTGATCGGCCTCGTATTGTTGGTGTACGTCGTCCTCAAGGCCGCCGGGGTCGAGATCCCGGACAAGTTCGGCTCGGTCACGTTGGCGCAGATCCTCCTCGGCCTCGCGGCCGTCGCGTTCCTGTTCGTCCTGATCAAGATCATCGCGGGACCGAACCTCCCCGGCGTCCCGAACGGGATCAGTGTTAGCAAGGACCGCAAGTTCGGGATCTTCATCGGGCTCCTCGCGACCGCTGGACTCGTCGCCGGCTCCTTCCTGAACTTCCAGGAATCCCAGAGTGGGGCGGGCTCACCGCCAGGCGCCTGACCACGACACCAGTCTCTGGACAAGGCCCCCGCCACGGCGGGGGCCTTGTCATGTCCGGCCCCCGCCGACCTGGGGTGCGCCGACCCCGGACCGTCTTGCGCGCCTGACATCGCTTCGCCAGACTCAGGCGTCCGCACACCGGGGGGTTGGGGTCATGGCTGAGTCCAAATCGGCGACATTGCAGATCCGTTCGATCGATCTCGGCTGGCGGGCCCGGACACGGCCGGCGTCGGGCTTCGCGCACGTCCTCGCCGCGGGTGCGGGCGCGTTCGCGGTGTTCGCCGTCGGGGAGCTCGTGACGAAGATCACCAGCACGGACGCGACCGTGCCCGGCATCTTGCTCAACCTCGCGCTCGCGGTGGTCGCATTCGTCGCCGGGATGTTCCTGCCCGGGCCGGTACGGAGCGCGGCGGTCGTCGCGCTCGTACTGACGACGCCGCTCATCTGGCTGTACGCGTTCTACGGCAACGGGCAGACCGGCGCCTCGGCGCTCCGTGGCGTCTACCTGTTGAGCGCGGCGATGCTGCTCGTCTTGTACGCGTGGCAGTGGACCCGGGGTCGGGTGGTGTTCCTCGCCTTCTCATTGTTCTTCGTCGTGTCCTATCTCGAGTTCGAGGTCAGCCGCCAGCTCGAGTCAGGTTCATCGGCCACGAGTGTCCCGTTCCTCGGTGGGATCTTGACCAACCCGTTCAGCGGGGCGGCGCTGAGCCCGAGTCGGGCGTCGGCGCTGCTCAGCCCGAGCGGATTCCGGACCGGAAACATCACGGCGACCGTCGCGCTGATCCTCGGGGTCCTGTTCCTCGTCACCGCAGGTCTGCTCATCCGCCGCGGCTACCAGGGGGTCGCGACGCCGTTCCTCGTCGTCGGGGCGATCGAGGGGTTCGCCGCCGCCGCGACGCTCGGCCCGAACGAGGGAAGCGTGGTCCTGGGCGGGCTGCTGGCCGCCGCGGTGGGAACGCTCCTCGCACTCGCGGGGACCGGCAACAGTCGACGGGGCTCAGTGTGGATCGGGGTCATCGCGGTGGTCGTGTCGATCCTTGCCGTGCTCGCGGATGCGACGACAGACGATCTGGGGCGTGCGGGCTACTCGGCGCTGGTCGCGGTCGGGTTGCTCTTCATCTCCCTGGTCGTGACGCACCGGCTCCACGAGGCCCAGGACAACGAGGTGGGAGCGACCTGACCTGAGGGCTACAGGTTGCTGATCCCGTAGACCAGCCACACCGCGGCGACGACCGCGGTGAGCCCGATCGCGATCCAGCCGAACACGATGCCGGTGATCGCCATGCCCCGGCCCTTCTCCATCCCCTGCGATTCGTCGATGCGGGAAAGGGCCAGGTTCCCGAACACGACCGCGAGGATCCCCCCGAGGATCCCGGTGCACAGCACCGCGATGCCGAGCACCAGTGCGGCCACCGCGAACCCGTTGGTGGTCTGGCGCTGCACCTGCTGAGCCGAACCGGACCCCCACCCGACCGGCGGCGGGGGAGGGGGCGCGGGCGTCGTCGTCACGATCGGGAGCCTACGCGATCACCGCTCAGAGGCTGGCGACGACCTCGACCATCAGCGCGCCGGCCGCGGTCGGGTTCAGCCCGACTTTCGCGCCGGCGTCGCGCAGCGCATCCATCTTCGCCTGCGCGGTCCCCTTGCCACCCGAGACGATCGCCCCGGCGTGACCCATCTTCTTGCCTGGAGGTGCGGTGACACCGGCGATGTACGCGACGACCGGCTTGCTCATCTCGGTCTTGATGTACTCGGCGGCCTCTTCCTCTGCGGATCCGCCGATCTCGCCGATCATCATGACGGCCGTCGTGGCCGGGTCGGCTTCGAAGGCCTGGAGGCAGTCGATGAAGCTGGTACCGGGCACCGGGTCGCCTCCGATGCCCACACAGGTGGTGACGCCGATGTCTTGCTGCTTGAGCTCGTAGAGCGCCTGATAGGTGAGGGTCCCCGAGCGGCTCACGATGCCGACCGGCCCGCCGGCCTTGGCGATATGGCCGGCGGTGATCCCGATATTGCACCGTCCGGGGCTGATGATCCCCGGGCAGTTCGGCCCGAGCAACCGCACCTTCGGGTAGTCGCGGCGCAGCTTGTTGAAGAACCAGGCTTCGTCGTGCATCGGGACACCTTCGGTGATGACCACGATGAACTCGACACCGCCTAGCGCGGCATCTTCGATCGCGGCTTTGACTCCGGGAGCGGGGATGAAGACGCACGACGCGGTGGCGCCGGTGGCCTTCACCGCCTCCGCGACGGTGGCAAACACCGGGATGCCATCCACGTCGGTGCCGGCCTTCTTGGGGTTGGTGCCGGCGACGACCTGGGTCCCGTACTCGCGGTTCAAGACCCCGTAAAACCGTCCCTGCGATCCGGTCAGACCTTGGTAGACGACTTTGGTGTTCTCGTCGACGAAAATGCTCACTGGTTCACCTCGCGTCGCGGGCGAGCTCGACCGCGGCGCGCGCCGCGTCCAGCATGGTCGGCTCGAGTCGCAGCTTCTCGGACAGGCTGGGCTGGAGGATCCGTCGACCTTCGTCGGCGTTGGTGCCGTCGAGGCGGATCACGATCGGGGAATCGATCCTGACCCGCTGCAGGGCCTGGACGATCCCGTTGGCGACCTCTTCTCCCTTGGTGATGCCGCCGAAGATGTTGATGAGGATCGACTTCACCGCGGGGTCGTGGTTGATGACCTCGAGCGCGGCGGCCATGACGTCGGCGTTGGCGCCGCCCCCGATGTCGAGGAAGTTCGCCGGCTTCCCGCCCACCTCGTTGACGACGTCGACGGTGCTCATGGCGAGCCCGGCGCCGTTGGCGATGACACCGACGCTGCCGTCGAGGCCGACGTACTGGAGGCCTTTGCCGTAGGCCTCTTCCTCGCGGGCGTCTCGAGGCTGGGTTGCCTCGTAGTCCTTGTACTCGGGGTGGCGGAACACCGAGTTGGCGTCGAGGGTCACCTTGGCGTCGAGCGCCCGCACGACGCCGTCGGTGGTCAAGATAAGCGGGTTGATCTCGACGAGGTCGGCGTCGGCGTCCTCGTAGCACCGGTAGAGCTTGGTGAGGATCTCGATGGTGCCGGCGCGTGCGGCTTCGTCGAGGCCGGCGGCGCTGACCCACTCCTCGCACTGCGTCGCGGTCAGCCCATCGACCGGGTCGACGTGGATGCGAGCGATGGCGTCGGGGTTCGTGGTCGCGACGTCTTCGATCTCCACGCCGCCCTGAGCCGAGAGCATCCCGAGATGCGTCTTCGCTGACCGGTCGAGGGTGAACGACGCGTAGTACTCGTGGGCGATGTCGCTTGCCTTCTCGACCCAGACCAGCCCGACAATGTGGCCCTTGATGTCCATGCCGAGGATGGCCTGCGCGTGGCGGCGACACTCGTCGGCGTTGGCCGCGAGTTGGATCCCGCCTGCCTTGCCTCGGCCCCCCACGTGGACCTGGGCTTTCACGACGACGGGGTAGCCGATCCCGTCAGCCGCGGCGACGGCTTCGTCGACGGTGTGCGCCGCCGCACCCGGCGACACGGGGATGTCGTAACCCGCGAACAGCTGCTTGCCTTGGTATTCGAAGAGATCCATGCGGCTCCTGATCGAGACGAGAACTCGGTGTCGTCGGTGTCGGCCTAGTGGGCCACCCGCGACTCCCGGGCGTCGAGCGCCTGCTCCAACCAGCCGGTGATGTCACCGAGGGGCGCACCGGGGGTGAACACCCGAGCGACGCCCGCAGCTTCGAGTGCCGTCACGTCGTCACCGGGGATGATCCCGCCGCCGAACACCAAGACGTCGTCGCGGCCGAGCTCGCGAAGGAGGCTCACGACCTTGGGGAACAGCGTCAGATGGGCGCCCGACAGCACCGAGAGGCCCACCGCATCGGCGTCTTCTTGGAGGCACGTCTCGGCGACCTGATCGGGGGTCTGGAACAGCCCGGTGTAGATGACCTCGAAGCCGGCGTCTCGCAGGGCGCGCGCGATCACCTTGGCGCCACGGTCGTGGCCGTCGAGGCCCGGCTTGGCGATGATGACGCGGTAGCGCCGCTGCATGGGCTGGCACCTCCGTGATCCCACCGACGGCCGCCGGCGGGTGGGCGCCAGCGTATGCAGCCCCGACTGGACCGGGCCACCCCCGCCGGGTACCAAAGGGTCGTGCCCCCCGCCTCCTCTGACCGGCGCCTCCTCCTCGTCACCGGCTCGTTCGTCGTGCTCGCCGCGCTCCTGGTCGGAGCCTTGTTGTTCCTCGCGACCGGTGGGGCGCAAGGCACCCCGACCCCCAAGCCGGTCTACATCGGTTTGGAGAGCGATCTCCGAGCGACGCTGAACCAAGGCCCGCGGCTGTACTTCGCGCACCCGTTCGGTGGCACCGGGTTCTGGCTCGACGTCGAGGATGGGCACCTGGTGGCGCTGGTGGCTCGGCTGCGGGGCCCCCAGTCGTGCACCGTGGCCTGGAGGAACCTGAGCCGCGGCTATTACGACTGCCACGACCGCAAGCTGTCCGCCCGACAGCTGGACCGCTACGCGTTGCAGTTCCCCAAGGTCGGTCCTGAGCAGGGCGGCGTCGTCGTGGACTTCCGCCATGTCGACCCGGCGCCGCAGGCACCACCGCGCTGAGATCAGTCTAGGCGCCGGCGCGTCGCAGGGGCGCCCAGGCGAGCAGGAGCCGTTTCTCGCCCAGATCGCGGAACTGCACGACCGCCTCGATCGAGTCGCCACGGCCCTCGAGGTCGATGACCACTCCTTCCCCGAACGTGTCGTGTACCACGTCGTCTCCGATCTTGATCCCGAGATGCTGCGCACCGCTCGCGCCCCCCCCGGTGGGTGTCGCGCCGTGCAGCGCGGCGTCGACGACGGCTTCGCGGTGCGCGCTGACCCCGCGGCCACGGGTGCGTTCCTCGCCGATTCGGTGGATGAGCTCTTCGGGGATCTCGGCGAGGAAGCGGCTCGGTGAGTAGTAGTCGGTCGCCCCGTAGAGGGTGCGCCGCCAGGCGTGGCACAGATAGAGGCGCTCTTGGGCCCGGGTGATGCCCACGTAGCAGAGCCGGCGTTCCTCTTCGAGCGAGTCGGGGTCACCGAGGCTGCGCAGATGGGGGAACACGCCGTCCTCGAGACCGGCGATGAACACGACCGGGTACTCGAGGCCCTTCGCAGCGTGGAGGGTCATGAGGGTGACCGCGCTGTGGTCGTCGCCTTCACCTTCGGCGGTGTCGAGGTCGGTGACGAGCGACACGGCTTCGAGGAACGCCTGGATGCGGTCGAGGCCGGTCGGCGCGACGACCGGGGTGTCGGTCGAACCACCGCTCTCCCCGGGGCTACCGACTCCCGCGATCGCGGGCAGGCCGGTGAGGTCGCCGGCGTCGAGGGCGGTGTCGAACTCGCGGCCGACGCCGATGAGCTCTTGGAGGTTCTCGATCCGTCCCTGCGCCTCGATCGAGCGTTCGGACTCGAGTTCCGCGAGGTATCCGGAGTGCTCGAGGATCGATTCGATCGTGCGGGCGACGCCATTCTCGGCGGCTCGTTCGAACAGGGTGACGAGGTCCAGGAGGTCCTGGATGCCTCCCAGGGCGCGGCCGGACACACCGGCGACGGCCGCTTCGCGGAGGGCGTCCCGAAAGGTCAACCCCGACGCTCGAGCGTGGGTGTCGACCTTCGCCACGGAGGTGTCACCGACCCCGCGTTTTGGGACGTTGACGATCCGTTTCCACGAGACCTCGTCGTCGGGGTTCACGATCGCTCGGAGGTACGAGAGCGTGTCCTTGATCTCTCGACGGTCATAGAAGCGCACACCCCCGACGACCCGGTACGGGATACCGGCCCGGACGAAGATCTCTTCGATGACGCGGCTCTGCGCGTTCGTTCGATAGAAGACCGCCAGGTCTCGGAACCGGTACCCGTCAGTGTCGGTGAGCCGCATCACCTCGTGGGCGCAGAAGATGGCTTCGTCGTGTTCGTCCTCCGCCTGGTACTGGGTGAGGAGCTCGCCACCGATCTGTTCGGTCCAGAGATGCTTGGGCCGCCTGGCGGCGTTGTTGGCGATCACCGCGTTGGCGGCGTCGAGGATGGCCTGCGTCGACCGGTAGTTCTGCTCGAGCACGATCACCGTCGCGTCCGGGAACGTCTCTTCGAAGCGGACCAGGTTGCGGTAGTCGGCGCCCCGGAATCCGTACACCGCCTGGTCATGGTCACCGACCACCATGACGTTGCGGGATTCGGCGGTGAGGAGGCGGACGAGCTCCCATTGCGCGGCGTTGGTGTCCTGGAACTCGTCGACGAGCACGTGGGCGAAACGATGCTGCCACCGGGTGAGCGCGTCAGGGTGATCCTGGAACAGGCGCACCGCGAGCAGCAGGAGATCGTCGAAGTCGACGGCAGAGGATTCGAGGAGCCGACGTTGATATTCGACGTAGATCTCGGCGTAGCGCCGCTCGGGTGGCGTCACCGCCGCGGCGAGCGCCTCGTCAGGTCCGACGAGGTCGTTCTTCAGAGCCGAGATCCGGGCGTGGAGCTGGCGGGGCGGGAACCGTTTCGGATCCAGGTTGAGGTCGCGACGCACATAGTCGGTGAGCCGCACGGCGTCGGACTGGTCATAGATCGTGAACGAGGACCGAAGGCCGACCCGGGCCGCCTCGCGTCGCAGGATCCGGGCGCAGGCCGAGTGGAAGGTCGAGACCCACATTCGGTGCGCGACCGGGCCGACGAGCGTCGCGACGCGCTGCTTCATCTCCCCCGCCGCCTTGTTCGTGAACGTGATCGCGAGCAGGTTGAAGGGCGAGACCCGCCCGGTGGCGATCAGATAGGCGATCCGGTGCGTGAGGACCCGGGTCTTCCCGGAACCAGCGCCGGCCACGATCAGGAGCGGCCCGTCGGGAGCGGCGCACGCTTCGCGTTGCACCGGGTTGAGGCCGCCGAGCAGCCGTTCGACGTCGTCCCGTTCCCCCACCGACGGTGCGGACGCGATCGGAACGTCGGTCATGACCGAGCCATCGTACCGGCGACCCGCGTCGGCCCCGCACAGGTGTTCGGGGCGGGTGAGCACCCGACGCGGCCTGGTGCTCGGCGGCGCGCGCCGGGGAGCGCGCGAGCGAGTGCCGGTGCCGAGGGCGCCGCGGGAGCCGCTCGGACCAGGTCGCGTCCGACGCTCGGTCGGCTCAGGTCTCGAGGAGCACGGTGACGGGACCGTCGTTGACGAGCTCGACGGACATGTCGGCACCGAAGCGCCCGGTGGCCACGGTGGCACCGAGCTCGCGGAGCGCGTTCGTGAGCGACGCCACGAGTGGTTCGGCCTGTGCGGGAGGGGCCGCCGCGGCCCACGACGGCCGGCGACCCCGACGGGTGTCGGCGTAGAGGGTGAATTGGCTGACGACCAGCGCCGCGCCGGTGGCCTCGGCGAGCGAGCGGTTCATCACCCCGTCCTGGTCGGGGAAGACCCGAAGCTGCCACACCTTCTCGGCCAGCCGTCGGGCTCGGGACTCATCGTCGCCATGGGTCACACCGACGAGGACGCACAAGCCGACCCCGATCTCGCCGACGATGGCACCGTCGATCTTGACGCGGGCCTCGGTGACCCGTTGGACGAGCGCCCGCACGACCCGGTTGCCGACCGGTGCTCAGGCCGCTCGCTGCTCCATGTCGGGCGAGTACTTGCCGGAGCGGGCGAGGCTGTTGAGCTTGGCGCGCTGCAGGAGCGCGGCTTGCGCCGAGACCCGGTTGGCCGGGTCGCCTCGCCACGCGTGCAGGGGGGCAGCTTGGAGCGCGCGACCGTAGGAGAAGCTGAGCTCCCAGGGGTGGGGTCCGCGCTTGTTCATCGCGTCGAGGTGCGCGGTGGCGTCCTCGTCGCTCTGGCCGCCGGACAGGAACACGATGCCCGGCACCGCGGCGGGCACCCGGGCGGAGAAGCACTCGAGGGTCTGGTCGGCGACCTCGTCGACCGACGCGTGCACCCGCGCGTCGTATCCCGACAGCACCATGTTGGGCTTGAGGAGGCTGCCCGGCAGATGGATCCGCTGCTCGTAGAGGGCGTGATACAGGGCCTCGAGGGTGGCGGAGCTGACCTGCGCGGAGCGTTGGATGGTGTGGTCACCCTCCATCATCACTTCGGGTTCGACGATCGGGACGATGCCGATCTCCTGGCAGAGCGCCGCGTAGCGGGCAAGCGCGTCGGCGTTGACGTCAATCGCGTACTGCGACGGAAGGGTGTCGGTGATGGTGTAGGTGGCGCGCCACTTGGCGAACCGGGCCCCGAGGCCGTGATATTCGGCGAGCCGGTCGCGCAGGCCGTCGAGGCCTTCGGTGATGGTCTCCCCGTCGTCAGCGAGGGCGAGGGGCTTCGCGCCGGTGTCGACCTTGATGCCGGAGATGACACCCTGGCGCTCGAGGAGCTTGGGGAACGGGGTGCCGTCGAGGGAGGACTGGCGGATCGTCTCGTCGTACAGGATGACACCACTGATGTGGTCGCCGATCCCTTCGGTCGTGAAGAGGAGGTCGCGGTAGGCGCGCCGGTTCTCTTCCGTGTTTTCGACACCGATCGTGTCGAAGCGCTTCTTGATGGTGCCGGTGCTCTCGTCGGCGGCGAGGATGCCCTTGCCGGGCGCGACGAGCGCTCGGGCGGTCGCTTCGAGGGTGTTGGTGTTCATCGGGTTCACTCCCACTCGATGGTGCCGGGTGGCTTGCTGGTGATGTCGTAGGCGACCCGGTTGACGCCGGGGACCTCGTTGATGATCCGGGAGGCGATGCGCTCCAGCACGTCGTGCGGGAGCCGAGCCCAATCTGCGGTCATCGCGTCCTCCGACGTCACGGCCCGCACCACGATCGGATATTCGTAGGTGCGATCGTCGCCCATGACGCCGACGGTACGCACCGCCGGCAGCACCGCGAAGCTCTGCCAGAGCTCACGATACAGCCCGGCGCGGCGGACTTCCTCGGTGACGACATGATCGGCTCGACGCAGCGTCTCGAGGCGCTCGGGGGTGACCTCCCCGATGATGCGGACCGCGAGACCAGGGCCGGGGAACGGTTGACGCCAGACGATCTCGTCGGGGAGCCCGAGCTCTTCGCCGACCGCTCGGACCTCGTCCTTGAACAGGTTGCGCAGCGGCTCGACCAGCTCGAAGCGCATGTCGTCGGGCAGTCCGCCCACGTTGTGGTGGGACTTGATAGTGGCGTTGTCGGGACCACCCGATTCGACGATGTCGGGGTAGAGGGTGCCCTGGACGAGGTATCCGGCGTCGGAGAGCTCGGCGGCGACTTCCTCGAAGACGCGGATGAACGTCTCTCCGATGATCTTGCGTTTCCGTTCGGGATCGGTCACGCCGGTGAGCGCAGCCAGGAACCGGTCGCCGGCTTTGACGTGGACCAGGTCGACGTGGAACTGGCGCCGGAACGTCTCCTCGACCTGGTCGGCTTCACCGAGGCGGAGGAGACCAGTGTCGACGAAGACGCAGGTCAGCTGGTCGCCGACGGCCTTGCTCACGAGCGCGGCCGCGACGGCGGAGTCGACACCACCGGAGAGACCACAGACGACACGAGCGTCGCCGACCTGGTCGCGCACGCCGGCGACGGCTTCGTCGATGATCGACGTGTGGGTCCACGTCGGTCGACAGCCGCACACGTCGAACAGGAAGGCGTGCAGCACCTCGCGGCCCCGCTCGGTGTGCAACACCTCGGGGTGGAACTGGACGCCGAACAGGGCCCGGTCCCGGTCCTCGAAGGCTGCCACCGGGGCACCGGGCGTCGTGGCAGTCACGACCGCCCCCTCCGGGGGCGCGCCGATCGCGTCGCCGTGGCTCATCCAGACCGTCTGCTCGCCGGCGACGTCGGTGAGGAGCAGCGACGCAGCGTCGGTTCGGGTCATCGGGGTGCGCCCATACTCGCCGCCGCCGGTGCGGCGCACGTCCCCACCAAGCTGCAACGCCGCGAGCTGCGCGCCGTAACAGATCCCGAGAATCGGTACCCCGGCGCGGTAGACGTCAGCGTCGATCGACGGTGCACCGTCGACATGGACCGACGCTGGACCACCGGAGAAGATGATCCCGCGGGGTCGTTTGGCCAGCATCTCGTCGAGGGGCATGGTGCGAGGCACGATCTCGGAGTACACGCGCGCCTCGCGGACGCGACGGGCGATCAACTGCGCGTATTGGGCCCCGAAGTCGACAACGAGAACGGTGTCGTGCTGAGGCGTCAACGGCCTGGGCTCAGCGGCCCATGCCGATGTGCTGCTCACGTTGGAGCACCTTGCCTTCGGTCTGGAGCGCGGGTGCGACCATGACCTCGGCCTTCTGGAACTCCTTGAGGGTCTGATACCCAGTCGTCGCCATCGACGTGCGCAGCGCACCGAACAGGTTCAGGGTGCCGTCGTTCTCGTGGGCCGGCCCGATCAGGATCTCGGCGAGGGAGGCGTTGCGTCCGGCGCGGACGCGGGCCCCGCGTGGCAGCGTCGGATGGAACGTCGCCATGCCCCAGTGGTAGCCCCGGCCTGGGGCTTCGTACGCCTGGGCGAGGGGTGAGCCGATCATCACCGCGTCGGCTCCGCAGGCGATGGCTTTGGCAACGTCGCCGCCGGTGCGCATCCCCCCGTCGGCGATCACATGCACGTAGACGCCGGTCTCGTCGAGATGACGGATCCGGGCGCCGGCGGCGTCGGCGATCGCGGTGGCCTGCGGGACACCGATCCCGAGGACCCCACGGCTGGTGCAGGCATGGCCGGGTCCGACGCCGACGAGGACACCGACCGCGCCGGTGCGCATGAGGTGCAGCGCGGTCGAGTAGGAAGCGCAGCCGCCGACGATGACGGGGAGGTCGAACTCGCGGATGAACTTCTTCAGGTTGAGGGGTTGGCGCGATTCGTCCTTGGAGACGTGCTCGGCGGACACGACGGTGCCCTGGATGACGAGCAGGTCGAGCTCGGCGTCGAGGACGTGCTTGGCGTACTGCTCCACGCGTTGGGGGGTGAGCGACGCGCACGCGGTCACACCACCTTCTTTGATCTCGCGGATGCGGGCCCCGATCAGGTCGTCTCGGATCGGCTCGGCGTAGATCTCCTGCATGCGCCGGGTGGCCTTCTCGGCGGGAAGCTCGGCGATCTCCTCGAAGAGCGGTTCAGGGTCCTCGTAGCGGGTCCAGAGACCTTCGAGGTTGAGGCAGGCCAGGCCTCCGAGGTGGCCGATGTCGATCGCGGTGCGGGGTGACGCGACACCGTCCATCGCGGCGGCGATGAGGGGAAGCTCGAACGGATAGGCGTCGATCTCCCAGGAGATGTCGACGTCTTCGGGATCTCGGGTCCGGCGGCTCGGCACGATGGCGATCTCGTCGAAGCCGTAGGCCCGTCGGGCTGCCTTGCCGATTCCGATCTCGACTTCCACGTCGCTCCTCATGCCCGTTTCGCCAGAACGGTGATGGTACCGCCACCCTGCGGCGGGACCAGCGACCGCCTCGGCGAGGACCGACGGGCCTGAGCGGCGGCTGCTCTCAGTGGCGGTCGGTGGTGGTGGCTTGCAGCGCGGGGGTGGTGAGCAGCGACGAGGCGCTCAGACCGGACGACGCGATGGGTGCCAGGCCGGCGTAGGTACGCATGTTGTTGTAGATGCTCAGGATGGTCTGGCCGTAGGTGGTGCCGGGGACGGCCCAGCGGCCGTCGAGGTCCACCCACCGAGGTGCTTGGCCCTTGTAGAGGAAGTGGTCGAACGTGTTGGCGTCGTAACCCGGGCGGGTTTCGAATGGGGCGCCGAGATTGTCGTGCCGGGAGCCGGCGTCGGCGTAGTTCCGCAGGTGCTGGAGCTGAGCGCGGACCCCGTCTTGGGGGGTGGGCATCCGCATGAAGACGGTGCTGCCCGGGAACGCGCCGAGGCCGGCGTAG